>PMIJ01000017.1 GCA_003157015.1 Bacteroidales bacterium | reverse complement strand
ATGTTCAAATGGCGAATAGCAAATTTTCAATTTGATATAATAAAGAATGGAGATAATATGGTACAATCCATTCTTACATTAATAAAAAATTAGTAAAAATGAAGAAAGCTTTTACTCATTTACTAGGAATATTGTTACACGCTTTTGGGTTGCTTACTTTATTTCAATGCAGATCAATGATGCTAAATTTATTCAGTATCGGAAGGAGAGAAAGCTATGGTTTTCTCTATCTTATTGCTTCATATAGGTCTCCTATAACCCCCAAATATTTTGCTAATACTTGGTCCCCCTGGGAAAAAATTTTTGATTACATATGTTAGTAAGCGTTCACAAACAATGAATTTTATTTCATTAAAACGCCAATTATTTTACAAACATAAACATGAAAGAGTGACATGTACAGTGGATGCTTCAGTATACTTTAATCTTAAATATATATGATGAAAAAGAAAATGATTCTTCTGTTGTTTGGCTTATTACTATTTACAGTAATGTCTTCTTACGGGCAAAATCCCGAAACTTTACAAGATACTGGTTTAGTTAAGAAACCAGTATTCATCTCAGTATTAAATCTTCGACCAGTAACACTTAATAAGCGAAGGATACTTTTCAGTTTACACGCTGAATATCCGGAATTCTATAAATACAAAGATCCCAAAAGCGGAGAAACAATACGAGTTCCTGAAACCACTGTTTTAAATGAAGCGTATTATTTTGGTCATGTAATTTATGGCCTTACAGATCGCATTAATTTATTTACCATTCTCCCGGTTGCCTCAGTTCATCATTATTCGCCCTCAGGAACAATTATAGGGAAAGGATTTGGTGACATTGTGCTGGGAGGTATTTATAGTCTGTTTGATTCAAAAAATATTGAAAACAGCCTGACTACCAGCATTGCCATTGGTTTACCGACAGGTAAATACAAAAATATTGGTTCTTATGATTACCCTCTTGGCCTTGGGGCATTCAAATTTAAAGGCGACATAACAGGGTTACATCGATTCAACGTCTTAGACATGATGTATTCAGTTTATTATGAATATCGTACAGATAATTCTGAAGGATTACATGTTGGTGATGAAACAGGTGCCAATTTAACTTTTCAAAAGCAAATCAATACATCATATGGAAAATTTGGACTTGAAGGTGGGATGTATGGTTACTGGAATTTTAAAGATAAAAAGAATGGCACATACATACCTCTTACAGACGATTATGCAGTAAATCTTATTGTTGGTGCATGGTACAATTATTTGAAGGACCTCTATCTGCGGTTCGGAGTGTCATACACTATCTACCAAAACAAAAGCTGGCTAACCAAATACAAAGTTTTAATACAGCTTGATTATCATTTTCAACTTAATAAAAATAAATAATATACTATATCATGAAAACAAAAGTAATCCTGATGGTTTCAGTATCGCTGATATGCATTTTCCTTTCTTCCTGCATAAATTCCAACAAAGAAGAAATTATCCAACATCAATTTATGGGATATATTGAAAACACCCAAGTCAATATCACTGGCCGAATGCCAGGGAAAATTACAGCCATATATGTTGATGAAGGAGACACCGTAAAACAAGGTGATAAAATTGCTCAACTTGATACAAGGGAATTAGATGCAAATATGTCAGCCCTTAATTTTCAACTTAAAAACATCATTTTGAATAAAAGCCGAATTGAACATTTATTTAAAGCCGGTGCTTTGCCATAGCAGAAAGTTGATGAAATTGAAACATCTTATGAGGTGCTTAGAAGTAATATTCTGGCACTAAAAACCAAAATTGAAGATATGGTTCTAACCTCACCCATTGATGGTATTGTTAATGTTAAGGTATTGGAACTCGGACAAATGTTGTCTCCTGGGATGGCTGTTGTTATAATTACTGACCCTGATGGAACCTGGGCACGATTTAGTATTCCTGAAAAATATATGAATCAGATTAATTTAGGACAACAATTTGAAATATTAAGCAATACCCCAGGACTTATTTATGCGGCTAAAGTAATTCAAATACTGCCCTTTGCTGAGTTCGCAACACATACCCCTACAATGCTTAGGGATGAACGTGACGTAAGGACTTTTGATGTTAAGATGAAATTGATAGATGCTCCCCAGCATGCTTCAATAATTACCTGCAAACCCGGAATGTATATGTATCTCACTCTGAAATAGTCAATCATTGAAAATTTAAAAATTAATAAGAAACAATAGACATGAAAATACTCAAACTTATAGTGATGATTCTCACTCGGATTGTTATTATTTCATTGGTTTTGGTATTGTTTTTCAGCATGATGGCTGGAATGTATTACAAAACTGCTCCACGCAACATTCGTATCGCAATTGTGGATGAAGATCATTCTTCCTTTAGTCGTTCTATTCTATACAACATTCAGGCTACTGATTATTACCAAATAGTGGCTCAACCTGCTGATTATCTTTCTTTACAGAAGATGATTGATAGAAATGAAATAGATATGGGGATTATTATACCGCATGATGCCTATCGTGACCTTCTTAATAACACAGAAGTAAGACTAATGGCAGCTTTAAATGGCACTGCGAACCCATCAATACCTGGTTCTGCACTTTCAAAACTTAACCAGATTATCTTGACACTTAATGGCCAACTTGCGATGCACATTAGGGTAGAAGACTTAGGAGGAATTCCTAATATTCGACATTCAAAAGGCCCTATGCTCAGTGTTTCCGAACGAGTCTATTATTCACCATCTCTAAGTATGGAAGCTTCGGTACTCCCTGCCTTTATGGGTTTAGCTATGCAAACGATCTCCATGCTTACCGTACTTTTTGCTTTACTGGGCAGTCTGAAAACCTGGAAACAAAAATTTCCATTTATAAATAATGCCAGGCAGATCCCGTTAAAAGACCTTATCCGTGCGGCAATAGTTTCCTGCATTGTTGCAGGAACTTCCATTTCGATAGCATTCTTTACGACCATGCATCTATTTGGAGTTCCATTTGAACCTAT
This sequence comes from Bacteroidales bacterium, assembly GCA_003157015.1. GTDB lineage: Bacteria > Bacteroidota > Bacteroidia > Bacteroidales > VadinHA17 > LD21. The sequence goes on along the minus strand of PMIJ01000017.1, from coordinate 504 downwards.
GGGTATGTGGAACGTAATAAAAGTTATTTTCCTCTTCACCCTTGCAATGGAAAGTATTTCTTACTTACTGGTTCTCAACATAAATAATAGTAGCATTTTAGCAGCTATTATCACTCTCATCGTTTTGCCGGCATTTATGTATTCGGGGTACATGGTACCATTCGAACAGATGGCTGATTTACCAAATAAAATAGGAGGTTGGTTTCCATTAAGGTATTATTTAAAGGCGCTTTACCTGGTTTTTAACCATCATCAACCACTAACTGCAGCACAACCATTTTTAAACAAACTCTGGAACTTTTCAGGATTGTTTTTTTCATTGTCTGCTATATCCATTTTTATCGGACAAATAGAACGAAAACATCGTATGAAAAAACATAACATAGAAAATAATAAACTAAAGATACAGGAGATTCAATCATGAAGAAGATTATCGTTATTTCTTTTTTGATGTCATATGCTTTATGGAATTCAACATCTTTTGCACAAAAGGCGCTTACTCTT
>PMIJ01000206.1 GCA_003157015.1 Bacteroidales bacterium | reverse complement strand
ACTTTAAACGAAATAACTCTGTGTTTCCTTTGTGCAACTCTGTGTAACTAAAAATATTCCCAATCCCTGATTGAACAATCCCAAATAATGACAAAATATTTAATGATATTTTCTCTTTTTCTTTTCGCTGCTAAGTGTTTTTGTCAGGAAACAAATGTTTCTGATATTATTATCAGCATTGCAGAAGAGCTTGCAGCCAATGAGGAAAACCCGGAAGCTGTTTCAACGTTTATTGACAGGCTTCATGAACTTGCTGAGGAGCCTGTAAAGATCAATTCCCCTGAAAAAGAAGAAATCTCAAAATTATTTTTTCTATCAGACTTCCAGGTAAAAGCTTTGACAGACTATGTTCATACTACCGGACAAATAGTTTCCGTCTATGAACTTGCCAACATTCCCGGATTTGATAAAGAAACCGCCGAAATGATTATCCCTTTCATCTCTCTCGAAAATAAAATGACAATTAGCCAGGATTCAGTCCGATGGAAAAACTCTCTTATATCAAATTTCTCTTTCAGAACAGGTGCAAATGATGCATCCTCTTTAGGCTCTGATTGGAAAATACTGACAAAATATAAGTTTACTTCCGGTGGATTTTCAGGAGGATTTACCTTGGAAAAAGATCCCGGGGAGAAGCTTATCAGCGGCAAGCCTCCTCTTCCTGATTTTCTTTCAGCTCACCTGGCTTTTAATGGGACCGGACTTGTCAGGAAAATTATTATTGGCGACTATTCTATACGGATTGGTCAGGGTACCAATATAAATACCGGTACTTCAAGGTGTATCTCTCTTACCTCACCCGGGTACATATCGGCAAGTGATGAAATTAAACCTTACACATCAACTGAAGAGAACAGATTTTTCAGAGGCATGGCAGCTGTATTTTCTATAAAAAATCTTGACTTATCAACGTTTTTATCAAAAAACTATTCAGATGCTACTATAGTATCATCAGGCGGATCCGCAAATGAGTACATAGAAAATTTTTATTCGGCAGGAGTACACAATACCCCTTCTCTGCTGAAAAAAAAAGATGCCGTTGCGGTGCTGGCATATGGCATATTGCTTTCTTACAATTTTAATAACATGAAAGTGGGTCTTGCCTGGTCAGAAAACAGGTTTTCTCTGCCATTAGACCTTACAGGAAACGATCCGGAAAAGGTCTATAATTTTAAAGGTGACCATAATAATCTCTATTCACTTTATTACAACACCTTTATTAAAAAAATACTGTTTTACGGAGAATTGTCGGTTAATGAGAACAGAAAATTTGCTGTTATTCAGGGAATTTCATTAAGACCTTCAGACAGGTTAACACTCAATTTCACGTTCCGGAATTATAATGCGGGTTTTATAACTTTCTTTGGTCAGGGAGCCGGATCAGGTTCAAACACTTCCAATGAAATGGGGATTCTCGGGAATTTCACATTCGAAGCAGCCAGGCATCTCTTTATCAGCGGAGGTTGCGATGTCGAGCATTTCCCCTGGCTTAAGTACCGCTGCAGCGCTCCCTCTGAAGCAGTGAGGCAGGAAATAAAAGCAAACTATTTACCGTCAGAAAAACTGACAATCGACGCCTCTTACAGATATAGATTATCTGTATCAGACAGTGCCGGAGCCCAGGGTATCCCAGATCAGAAGAAGGTCATAACAAAAACCTTTAAATCTTCTGTACGTTATACGGTTAATGACAATCTTACTTTGGGAACTCGTATCGATTTTAGTTTTGTTAATCCATATTCCAGCCGGGGTGTGATGCTGTTTCAGGAGATAAGTTACAAATTCAGGAAGATTCCGCTCACCCTATGGGGAAGATATTGCCTTTTTAAAACTGATGACTGGAACTCCAGAATGTACACTTATGAAAATGATCTGCTTTACAGTTTTAGTATCCCGGCCTTATACGGAGAAGGCAGCAGGAGTTATATCATGGTAAAATGGGAAATAAGCGGTTTTTCTGAATTACGGATCAAGTATGGGATAACATCGTCGGTTCCTGCCGGAAAGTCATTCGAAAATACAGAAGAAATTAAAATACAATTCAGGATATGGTTCTAATATTGTCTTGCAGTATTGCGGTCTCTAAGTCACTTAGTCCCTCCTTCTTCTTTTCTCCCCCTCTCCTCTTCTCCCCTTCTATTTAATATCCGGAGTTTTAATGTCCCTTACATTTAGCTGAAGGTTTTTGATTCCTCGGAATTCATTCATTTCCAATGAAAAACAAATATCAAAAGGATTGCCTCCCTTAATATACTCAAAATGGTTAGCCTGATTGAATGCAATTGCCGAAAAGCTTTTCTTACCTGCCGATTCCTGGCAAAGATCAAGTTTAAGATGTTCACCGTTAGAGCCTACCATCCGTCCTGATCCGGTATCGAATACATTTCTTGATATGAAAACCGGCGACATATTTTCAGGTCCAAAAGGCTGAAACTGGCTCATTATTTTGAAGAATTCCTCATTAATTTCAGCAAAAGGGAGTTCTGCATCAATAAAAATCCGTGGAACCAGTTGTTCCTCAGTTATTGTGCTATTGACATAGTGTTCAAATTTATCCATGAAAGGCCGGATGTTTTCTTTTTTTAAAGTAAGCCCTGCAGCAAACATATGTCCGCCAAAACTTTCAAGAAGATCGCTGCAAGCTTCAATTGCCTGGTACAGGTCATAGCCCTGTACCGACCTTGCGGAACCGGTTGCAAAACCATTTGATTCGGTAAGAATAACTGTTGGGCGGTAATATGTCTCAATTAATCTTGAGGCAACAATTCCGATAACTCCTTTCTTCCATGTTGGGTTATAAAGCACAGTAGTTCTTGAGTTCACGGTCCTTTGGTCCTCGGCAATCATACGCATTGCCTCGGTTGTTATTGTACGATCAATGCTACGTCGTTCTATATTGAAATTATTGATCTCTTTACTTATTCCTGTAGCCAGCTTAGTATCGTTTGAAACCAGGAGATCTACAGCCTTGCTTCCTGTCTCCATTCTGCCTGCAGCATTTATTCTGGGACCAATTTTGAAAACCACATCCTCAATTGTAAGCGCTTTTGTAACTTCCGATTCACGGATAATCTCTCTCAAACCTGTCCGGGGAGATTCATTCAGTCTTTTAAGGCCAAAATATGCCATTACCCTGTTCTCACCCGTAATTGGCACAATATCTGATGCAATACTGACAGCTACAAGGTCGAGGTATTGGGATATTTCACTGAACGGAATACCATGCACCCTTGAATAAGCGTGTATAAGTTTAAATCCCACTCCACAACCTGATAATTCTTTATAAGGATAACTGCATGATGGCTGTTTTGGATCGAGAACGGCAAGAGCTTTAGGTATTTCATCTCCGGGGTAATGATGATCACAGATAATAACGTCAAGGCCTTTCGTATGGGCATATTTTACTTTTTCCACTGCCTTGATGCCGCAATCGAGAGTAATGACCACCTTACAATTATTCTGATAAGCATAATCCAATCCCTGGAAAGACACCCCATAACCCTCTTTATACCTGTCAGGTATATAATATTCTACATTTGAATACTGATCTTTCAGAAATGAATACATCAATGCTACAGCAGTGGTTCCGTCAACATCATAATCACCATAAACAAGAATCCTTTCATTCTTTTTTATGGCAGTAGATATCCTGTCAACGGCGATATTCATGTCTTTCATGAGAAAAGGATCATGAAGATAATCGAGACTTGGGTTAAAGAAAGCAGTTGCATCTTGGGCTGAGGAAATATTGCGCTGGGCCATCAGATTCGCCAGAGATTCCGAGACACCCAGTGCTCCGGTAAGCTGTTTTACAACTGCAGTATCTCCTTTTTCCTTCACAACCCATCTCTTTTCCATCCTTTTACTCCTTTATCCAAATTAAATCAAATACTTCCTTCAGGTTTTCTTTTACCCTGCTTTTTACGTTTTCAAAATTCTGCATGACTCCCAGTTCTTTTTGGAGGGAAGTAACGCCCTTGTCCGTAAATCCGCAAGGGTTAATAAAATTAAAATATGTAAGGTCTGTATTAACATTGAAGGCAAACCCATGCATAGTTATATAACGACTCGCTCTGACTCCTATTGCACATATTTTTCTTGCTTTCCCGGAGATGTCCGGATCAATCCACACACCCGTGCCCCCCTTCAGTCGTGAAGCGGTTAAACCAAATTCATTCACTGTTTTTATGATAGCCTCTTCGACTCTGTAAATATATTCTTTGAGACCAATCTTAATAACCTCAAGATCAAAAATAGGGTAACCGACAATCTGTCCTGGACCATGATAAGTTATGTCTCCCCCGCGATCAATCCTGTAAAATGACGCTTTTTTGGACTGCAGTTGAATGAAGTTGAGCAGCAAATTTTTATCCGATCCGCTTTTACCAAGAGTATACACATGGGGATGCTCAACAAAAATTAGAGTACCCGGAAGAATTTTCTCGCGCGGTTCTTCGGCAACGATCCGTGGTTTTTTATTTTCCAGGAGTCTATTAAAGATACCCGTCTGAAAGTCCCAGGTTTCTTTATAATCTTTTTGCCCAATGTCCTTGTATATAACGCTATAACTCAATTTCTTATTCCAATTTAAAGTGACGCTAAGATAATTAAATTTATTGGGCCTTTATATGATTTTCCGCATGAAAAGATGAACGTACAAGCGGACTGCTTTCCACGAATGAAAAGCCAAGAGCCAAAGCCAGTACTTTGTATTCTTCAAATTTTTCAGGACGAATAAATTCTTTGACTTCCATATAATCTTTTCCAGGCTTAAGATATTGACCTATAGTCAGAATTTTGCAGCCTGAAAAATAAATATCGTTGATTGTCTGAACGGTTTCCTCTTCGCTTTCTCCCAGGCCTAACATAAATCCTGATTTTGCGATCTTCCCTTTTTCCGATAAATATTTTATGACTTCCAGACTTCTGTCATATTTTGCTTTTGTACGGATGACGGGAGTAAGCCGTCTTACGGTCTCAACATTATGAGATATAACGTCAGGATTTGCATCAATAATTTTTTGAATATATTCAGGATTTGCATCAAAATCAGGAATTAATGATTCAATAGTAATACCGGGGTTTACGTCTTTTATCCGTTTTATCGTATCTGCCCATACTGTAGCTCCGCCATCTGGCAAATCATCGCGGTCGACAGAGGTTATTACGCAATGCTTTAGCTTCATGACCCTGATAGTTTCAGCCAGACGGCCAGGTTCATCAGGATCAGGAGGAAGAGGTTTACCCGTTTTTGTTGCGCAAAATTTACACGCTCTGGTGCAAATGTCTCCAAGAATCATAAAGGTTGCAGTACCCCGGTTCCAGCATTCACCAATATTCGGACAGTTACCGCTGGTGCATATTGTATGAAGATGATTTTCCACAACTATATGCTTGACCATTGAATAGGTCTCTCCGCTGGCTCTTTGCATCTTTAGCCAGACAGGTAATCGCCTTCTCTTTTGCATAATAATTTAAATGATTTTGACGCGACAAAGGTACAAAAAAGAACCAATCGTATTGTTCTTATTCCTCTGTGAACTTTGTGCCTGCTCTGTGTAACTCTGTGTAACTCTGTGTAAGTTCTTTTATTGATTACACGGAGAGCCACAAAGTCCCGATAGCTATCAGGATCACAGAAGAACCACAGAGTATTTTTACTAACAGAAACATCAATATTTAATCTGAAAATTTGTACCTAAAAAAAACCTATATTTGTTACTCTTCGTTTTGAATTCAAAATTTTTAAAATATTTTATCAAATGGCTAATAATGAGTTAAAAATAAACCGGAACTATCAGACAGTTATCGGTGATAATCCAAAAGTCGGAATACGTCCGGTAATTGACGGCAGGATGCGGGGAGTAAGGGAGTCACTTGAGGATCAGACAATAAACATGGCAAAGAATGCTGCAAAACTTATATCATCAAATCTTAAATATCCCAATGGCAAGCCGGTTGAAACAATAATTGCCGATACCTGCATAGGAGGCGTCGCTGAAGCAGCTATGTGCGCCGAAAAATTCAGTAAGAGCGGTGTCGGTATAAGCTTAACAGTGACCCCATGCTGGTGCTATGGAAGCGAAACAATTGACATGAATCGCGATATTCCTAAAGCTATCTGGGGGTTTAACGGAACAGAAAGACCCGGAGCCGTTTATCTTGCTGCCGCCCTTGCCGGACACACAATGAAAGGATTGCCTGCATTCGGGATATATGGACATGATGTACAGGATTCGGGTGATCAGTCTATACCTGATGAAGTAAGTGAAAAAATTCTGAGGTTCGTAAGAGCCGGACTGGCGGTATCGCTGATGAAGGGAAAATCTTATCTGTCCATGGGGTCAGTCTCAATGGGTATTGCCGGATCAATTGTGCGAGAAGATTTTTTCCAGGAATATCTTGGAATGAGAAATGAGTATGTAGATATGAGTGAATTCAACAGGAGGTTGAATGAAGAAATTTTTGATAATGAAGAGTTTGAAAAAGCATTGGAATGGACAAAGAAGAACTGTAAAGAAGGAAAAGATCTTAATCCTTCTCCCAAATCAAAGAAGCATAAAGACAGGGAATGGGAAACTGTTGTTAAAATGGCACTTATTGCACGCGATCTTATGGTCGGTAACCCAAAGCTTAAAAAACTTGGCTTTGGTGAAGAAGCGCTTGGCCATAATGCAATACTTTCCGGTTTCCAGGGACAAAGGCAATGGACCGATCACATGCCAAACGGAGATTTTCTTGAGGCAATTCTCTGTTCATCATTTGACTGGAACGGGATAAGGCCCCCATACCTGGTTGCAACAGAGAATGATGCAATGAATGGTGTTCCTATGTTGTTTGGATATCTTCTGACAAATACTGCGCAAATGTTCTCAGATATCCGCACCTACTGGAGCCCAGAGGCAATAAAAAGAGTTACAAAAATAAAACCTCAGGGACTCGCATCAAACGGAGTCATTCATCTTATCAATTCAGGAGCATCAGCTCTCGATTTTTCAGGCCGGCAGATCCGAAAGAATGAATCATGCATTAAACCATTCTGGGAAATTACAGGAAAAGATGCTGCTGCCTGTCTTGAAGCTACACATTGGCCTCCGGCCAATACAGGTTATTTCAGGGGCGGAGGTTTTTCATCACAATTTGATACAAAAGGTATAATGCCAATCACAATTTCAAGAGTCAACCTTGTCAAAGGATTGGGACCAGTGCTTCAACTTGCAGAGGGCTGGACAGTCGAGCTTCCTGAAAAAATGAACAAAATTCTCACTGAGAGGACTGACCCAACATGGCCCACAACATGGTTTTCTCCCAGGTTGACTGGAAATGGTCCGTTCACTGATGTCTATTCTGTTATGTCGAACTGGGGTGCAAATCACAGCGCTTCAAGCTATGGACATATCGGAGCCGATTTGATCACTCTTGCTTCAATCCTGAGAATACCTGTATGCATGCATAATGTGGAAGGTGGAAAAGTGTTGCGTCCCAGTTCATGGAATGCTTTCGGGATGGATAATGAAGGAGCAGATTACAGGGCATGTATGAATTATGGAGCACTTTATAAATAGCAACAAAGAGACTAAATAAACGCAAAACGGGAAACGTAACAAACGATCGATTTATGGAAACACCTCTTGAAAACAGAAAAATAGAGATAGGACAGGAGACCCTGAACCATCTGAATACAACCAGAAAATGGGCCATGTTCCATGCAATCATCGGGTTCATCTTCCTGGGTCTGATATTAATAATCGGGCTCCTTGCCGGAACATTTCTTACAACTTTTAGCTCCGGGGTAAAAGGATCAGGAATTCCCGAATCACTTATGTTTATACCTGTTCTGGTTATTGCAGTTGTCTATTTCTTCCCGATACTTTTTCTATTTCGTTTTTCCAAACATTCTTCACATGCCATTCAAAATCTTGATATACTGGAATTTAATAAGGCAATAAAAAACCTCAAATACTGGTTTGCATACCTGGGAGTACTGGTAATTGCTGTTTTTTCATTTTATATAGTCGTTTTAATTGTCGCAGGCTCTTCAATGGCTTTTTTAAAAGGGTTGGGATAACTGTGGAACCTTTCTGTAGGAATCCGCGCTTCTTATTAATTCATTGAAGGGGCATAATTAATTAATTTCGATTAACTTTCTACTAATGCCAAGAGGAGATACTGTAATTGTTTTCGACTGCGGGGCAACAAATATAAGAGTTATAGCAATCAACAGTAAGGGTGAGATCCTGGCATCAGAATCATTACCTAATATTACATGTCCTGATCCGTTGTATCCATCCTACAGGATATGGGATATAAAAGAGATCTGGGCGAAAATGTGCCGTGCATCTCAAAAAGTTGTCAGTCAGATTAATGCCAATGATATAACAGGTGTCACCGTTACTACTTTTGGTGTCGACGGGACTCTGTTTGATAAATCCGGAAAAATGCTCTACCCGGTAATATCATGGCAGTGTGAACGGACCAATCCGATAATGGAAAACATTAATAAATACTTACCTCTTAATGAGTTATATGGCGAGACCGGTGTTTTACCCTTCTCATTCAATACAATTAATAAACTTATTTGGTTAGCAGAACAAAAACCGGAATTAGTAGAAAAGAGTGCTTCTTTTCTGTTCATGCCATCAATTTTCTCCTATTTTCTTACCGGTGAAATGGTGAATGATATAACCATGGCCGGAACATCAATGCTGACCAATCTTGCTGCAAGATGTTTCTCTGAAAACATTATTGGAAGGATAAGATTCCCGCTTGAAAAAATTATGCCTGTTGTCGAAGCCGGAACTATTGTAGGAAGAATAAATTACAAAGCTTCCGTAGAAACAGCTCTTCCTGAAGGAATTCAAGTAGTGGCTACCGGTCACGACACTCAATTTGCAATTTTCGGATCAGGAGCAGGAAGAAATCAGCCTGTACTCAGCTCCGGAACATGGGAGATACTCATGGTACGATCAGACAGATTCAAATCAGGAAAAAAGCAGCTTGATCTTGGAATAACAACAGAATTTGATTCCATACCCGGATTATATAATATAGGAAACCAGTGGATTGCATCGGGAATCCTGGAATGGGCCAGAAAGAATTTGTATAAAGATATCAAGGATAATGTATATGATGTTATGGTTTCTGGTGCTGAAAAGGTACCCACTGGATGCAATGGAGTAATAGTAGTTCCTAAATTCTATGAAGAGCTGAAGGGGATACCAGCAGGGCAAATACTCGGACTAACAATGGATTCGACACGTGATGAGATATTCCGTGCTATCCTGGAAGCCCTGTCTGCGAGACTGGTTGAAGGAAAGAAAGCTCTGGAAAATGCCGGCGGATTTAAAACGGAAAGTATTCTTTGCGTTGGAGGCGGATCAAAAAACAGGTTATGGAACCAGTTAAAAGCCAACTATACCGGTGTTCCCCTTAAAATAATTGATCAGAAAGAAACTACCGTTCTGGGTGCTTCGTTATTCGTTCAGGCTTCATGCGGGAATGCTGCATCACCTGAAGAAGCAAGATCAGCAATTGATTATAAAATTGAGATAATTGAACCAGAAGTTGATACTTATTAAGTCCAATTCTCGATGTTTTTACCCCCCATCCCCCCAAGGGGGGGCTAAAAAAGAAGAGGGTTTCAAAGTCCCCCCATGGGGGGATTTAGGGGGTCAAATGGGTTGGGTGGTAAAAAAATAAAAATATAATTGATTTAATAATTACGATATGGAAACAGCATACTTCAATGGAAAACTCTTGCCAAAAGATGAAATAAAATTAAGTCCCGATGACCGTGGATTTCTATTTGCAGATGGAATTTATGAAGTTGTGAGATGGTACGAAGGGTTTTTTTACGACATGAGCAGTCATGTTACACGGTTGAAAAGGAGTCTGAGAGAGTTGAGAATTAACTGGTCAGAAGCTGATTCATTTGCTGCTTTCGCCGGCAACCTTATAAAAATGAATAATCTTGAAAACCAGCCTGCCATGGTATATCTACAAGTGACAAGAGGTGCTGCCCGTCGTAGTCATTCCTTCCCATCGCCTGAAGTTCCGCCTACTGTCTACGCCTATGCCTGGGGTTTTATGCCAGACAGAAACTCAATGGAAACAGGCATCAAAGTCATGTTAAAAGAAGATATCAGATGGAGCAGATGCGATATCAAATCAGTGGCTCTTCTTCCAAACACTCTAAGTTTTCAGGAAGCATGTGAAAATGGCCTGAAAGAATGTATTTTTATCCGGAACGGGCTTATTACGGAGGGATCGCATTCAAATATTTTCTTTGTGATTGATAATACCCTCTTTACACATCCTGAATCAAATCATATTCTTTCGGGAATAACCCGCAAAAATATTTTAAGAATAGCTCAGGAATCCGGAATTAAAATAAGGGAGGAAGCGTTGCAGGAAAACAGAATAAGGCTTATACAGGAAGCATTTATTACCAATACTTCGGCAGAACTTACTCCTGTAACGGAACTTGGTGGCAACACTATTGGTGAAGGAGTCCCCGGACCCGTGACAAAAAGTATCCGTACTAAATTCGACAATGAGATAAAAGCATTAAAAGGATGAAGATCTCTTTATCATAAATGCATGATTTTTTTATCTTTGCACAAATCCCTAAACCAGAATGAGCAATATGAATCTAAGTGAACAAGAGCAGATCCGAAGAGCGTCTCTCGATGAACTGAGAAAACTTGGTATAAATCCATACCCGGCAGCTGAATACAAAACCAACGTTTTTGCACAGGATATTCTCAATAATTACAACCCTGAAAAAAATAATTTCAATGATGTAAGTCTGGCAGGACGAATAATGAGCCGCCGTATCATGGGTAATGCTTCATTTGCAGAATTAATGGACTCTTCAGGCAGGATCCAGATCTATTTACGTCGTGATGATATCTGCCCCGGGGAAGATAAAACTATGTATAATACTGTTTTTAAACATCTTCTTGATATCGGTGATATTATAGGAGTGAAAGGCCATGTTTTTAAAACCCAGATGGGCGAAACAACAGTTCATGTGGATGAATTTACTGTTCTTAGTAAATCTATCAGGCCACTTCCTATTGTTAAAGAGAAGGACGGAATCACCTTTGATGCAGTAACTGATCCCGAAATGCGATATCGTCAGCGTTATGTCGATCTTATTATCAACCCTCAGGTTCGAGATGTATTCAGGAAGAGGACGCGGATAATTCATTCTATGCGTGAACTGTTCGACTCAAAGGGTTATCTTGAAGTTGAAACACCTATATTGCAGCCAATTCCCGGAGGTGCGGCGGCCCGGCCATTTATAACACATCATAATACTCTCGATATGCCTCTATACCTGAGAGTTGCCAATGAGCTTTATCTGAAACGTCTGATTGTGGGTGGCTTTGAAGGTGTATATGAATTTGCCAAAGATTTCCGTAATGAAGGAATGGACCGTACGCACAATCCTGAGTTCACGGTGATGGAAATTTATGTTGCCTATAAAGACTATAACTGGATGATGAGCTTCACCGAAGAGATAGTAAAAAAAGCTGTACTTGATCTCCATGGAAAGACTGAAATATTATATGGCGATAAACTCATTAATCTTAACCCTCCTTTTAAAAGGATCAGCATGACAGATGCCATAAAGGAAAATACCGGCATTGACATATCGGGTATGGATGAAGCAGCACTCAGAAGCGTGTGCGATAAACTTGATGTTCCAAATACGGCATCCATGGGTAAAGGGAAACTTATAGATGAGCTCTTTGGCGCAAAATGTGAACATAATTATATACAGCCCACTTTCATAATTGACTACCCGACAGAAACATCACCTCTTACAAAAATGCATCGAAGCAACCCGGGTGTTACGGAACGGTTCGAACTTATGATTAACGGAAAGGAGATCGCAAATGCCTACTCCGAATTGAATGATCCGATCGACCAGATGGAAAGATTCCAGGATCAGCTTAGGTTGACGGAAAAGGGAGATGATGAGGCAATGTTTATAGACCTCGATTTTATAAGAGCTCTTGAATATGGAATGCCTCCTACTTCAGGCATGGGTTTGGGAATTGACAGGCTGACAATGCTTCTTACTAATCAACAATCGATTCAGGATGTGTTGCTTTTTCCTCAGATGAAGCCGGAAAANNTTTTATAAGAGCTCTTGAATATGGGATGCCCCCAACTTCCGGTATGGGTATCGGGATCGACAGGCTAACAATGCTTCTCACGAATCAGCCTTCAATACAGGATGTTTTGTTTTTTCCTCAGATGAAGCCTGAAATTCAAAGGCCGAAAGCTGAAAGTCAAAAGGAAGAATACCTGGAAATCGGAGTACCTGAAGAGTGGATTGAACCTTTGAAAAAGTTAGGGTTCACAACTGTTGGCAAACTAAAGGAAATTCAAAAAGCAGGAAAACTTGCCAATGACCTTAACGGTTATAACAAGAAAAATAAACTCGGATTGACCGGGTTAAGTCCCCAAGCCGTTGATGAGTGGCTAAAATAGTCTATTTGTCAGATTCTCTTAATTTCAACCTTCCAATGTAAGGTGCCAGTTTTTGTAAGATATTAAGGTATAAGATCAGGTATAATATTGCTGAAACGATCCATAATACAATAAGATCGAACCAGAAAGTATCGATTTCAGTATTCCCGATCAGTTTGTACGGAGCATATAAATGTGCCCTGCCATAATTTGAAAGTGGCTTCATATAACCGGGTTCATATTTCTGTACTATTCTGTTTTCTGTTTCAATAAATTGATTTGTCCTGAAGCGGTCCAGAACAATATCTTCAAGACTTTTATTGTGATATTTGCTTTCCAGTTCGACCAACTTTTCATTACCTATTTTCGACTTAATTTCTTCGCTGACAGAATCTTCGCGGTCTCTGAATTTTTTAAATCTCTGCATGAATTGTCCGGTTAAGCTGTTAAAAAACAAATTGGCAGATTTAACTACAGCTGAATCAATCTTTTTATTACTTAACGAATTTTTTAAATATTCAGGTCCATCATTAAACCCTGCCATTTTAGATAATTTCCCGAGATAATAATTGAGTTTTCTGAAATTATTTTTATTGAATTCTCCGTACTCAGAACTATCCTTATAAATGTTGGATCTCCAAATGTCATTTTCCAAAGCGTTTACGAGAAACGAACCATAAAAATAGTTCTGGCTTTTATCCATTTGGTATTTGAAGAAATTTCTTTCATATTTATTGTTTTTAAACTGTTCGACAGCAAGGGCTTCAAAGGACCATCGCGCAGCCATTAAATCGCCTATAACCGGGGTAAATGCGACTGAAGTGTACTTTCCCTGGTGAAGCTTGTCGAATTTCACAAGAACCCCGCTGAATAACAACTGCGGAATAATTATGAAAGGTATCAGGATATAAATTGTAATTACTGAATTGAAGGCTGACGAAATGTTTAATCCAAGCATATTGGCAAAGCACGAGGTAGTAAATAACACCAACCAGTAGAGAATCGTCATACCCTTAATCTCCAGTATAAAATTTCCAATCAAAACAAAGGTGAAGGACTGAATTGCTGAAATTAAAAACATTATCATAACCTTTGAGTTCAGGTAGCTGAACCAGCTTAGATTCAGGAATGATTCTCTTTTAAGTATTTTCCGGTCTTTTATAATCTCTTCCGCACTGATTATCAAACCAAGAAACAGAGAAGTTATGACACACATAAACAGATAGGTTGGCAGGTTTTCATTTTCATTGAAGACATATTCTCCCCTGATAGTATATTTGGTAAAATAAGCGAGCAGAAAAGCCAGAACGGGTGACCCCAGGATGCTGATGGTTACATACTGTTTGTTGGCGAGTTTTGATAACATATCCCGTATAAAAAATATCCTGGACTGTTTTAAAAGCCCTGGAATGGAATAAAAATTTTCAGGTATCCTCCTTTCCCTTTCATACGTTTTAGGATTAATTTTATCAGCATTTTGTCTGAACATCTCAGCCCATTCCTGCGGGGATACCTTTCGTAAGCGGGTAAGCTTACCATTCTCGTTGATTACCTTTGCTTCTATTATCTGAAGCAATTGATCGGAATTTACATTACCACAGGTAATACATTGGTCTTCGTTCGCATTTGCGTAGCTGGCCCTGGTCTTGAAATATATAATGGCCTGTGAAGGATTGCCATAGAATATCTGATAACCTCCTTTATCAATAATCATGATCTTATCGAACATTTTATAAATGTCAGAACCTGGCTGGTGTATATTAATAATTACAAGTTTTCCCCTGTCGGTCTGTTCTTTAAGTAAATTCATGACTGTTTCAGAGTCGACGGAAGAAAGTCCTGAAGTCGGCTCATCGACAAAGAGTATTGTCGGTTCGCGGATTAGTTCAAGAGCTATGTTCAATCTTTTTCTCTGTCCTCCGCTTATGACTTTATTAAGGCTGTTACCTACTTTCAGATCTCTGATCTCATCCAGGTCCAGTTCAGACAAAGTCTTATTCACCACCTCTGTCTGCTTTTCATAAGAAAGATTATTCAGACACATTTTTGCGCTGTAATAAAGATTCTGATAAACTGTAAGTTCTTCGATAAGCAGGTCATCCTGAGGAACAAAACCAATGACCCCTTTCAAATGCTTTTTATCTTCTTCGGAATAGAGATTGTATCCGTTTATCAGTATTTTTCCGCTATGGGGCTTTGTTATACCGCTTAATACATTCAACAGAGTCGTTTTACCGACACCGCTTCCACCAAGGATACCAACAAGGTTACCCGATTCTTCATGAAAATTGAAATCCCGAATTCCAAATTCGCTGTTCTTGAACTTCAGGTAAACATTAATGGCTTCAATCGATATTTTAATTTTTAGTATTTGCTCAGTAAAAACACTTGAAATATCGTTGTAATATATTGTATTTGTACCTGAATCCCTGATAGTTGAGCCGTGATCAAAGGTATAGGTCTGGCCCGGAAAAATATTCTGCCCATTCAAAAAGAGATCTCCTTTTCCCGAGTATTTCAGAATATATGTATTCGTGCTTTCTATTTGAAGCAGGAAAACTGTGTTTTTAAAGTTTTCCCTGTACAAATGTTTCACTCCAACATTTTCATAATCATCATTGTTGTCGATGATCATTAAGCAGCTTTTATCAGGGATCTCGCTTACTGATTTCAATATGAAGCTTTTAATGTTCCTAAACTCTTGCGAAGGAATGTTTAAGGCCGCCGACAATGTTTCAATGAATTCCACCTCTTTGTCGGTTATCTCCCCTCCAAATAATATAAAATCCATAAGTTGTACCAAAACGTATAACTTTTGTTTTTGCTGTAGTTCTTCGTTGATCTTCTCACATATCCCAAGTATCTTAACAGCAATAAGAGATGTACGTTTCCTGTCTTTCATACTTCCCCTGTCAATCTTTTCCGAATTATATTGTACCAGGAACTCATCGAACATTTCCATGTATTTCTTTACCAGCTCATTATTGAGCTGACGTGACAGAAACAGCCTTACAATATCTCTCTCCCTGCTTGAGATTTCGGAAACATCATTAACATCGCCTATCAATGCAAATAATTGCATCAGCGCATTTAAAATCGGTTCAATCATAGGATGAAGATTATTTTCTATATCAACTCTAAAAACAATTTCTATTAAACATTTATCTTTGTTTTAAGTTATTCAAGGTAATAATAATTATGAACCTGGAAAAATATTTTATGCAATGGAGTGACTTTTAATACCTATCTTTATTCTGTAAGGCGTATTTTCAGGTTTCACAATACTTAGAATCTTTATATGTCCGAATCGGGTGTATTTCTGGATTATCATGGACCTGTGGATTATGATGTATTAGATTCACTTCTGAAAAAACTCAGGGAAAAAAGCGAGTTTAAAGTTCTGAATAAAACAACCTGTAAAAGAGTCTATTCTATTGTTGTTGAGTGTCTTGAAAATATCTGTAAACATGCTGAATCTGCGTTATCGGATAATCCTGAAATAAATTCATATATAACAATAGCAAAACAAAATGACAAAATTGTTATAGATGCGGGTAATGCCGTTTCAACAGATGAAAAGGATAAAATCGTCAGCATACTCGATAATTTAAATAAAGCTGATGAGATAACTCTGAAGAAAATTTATGAAAATAAAATAAGGAGCGAGCTGGAAAATACCGAAAAATGTGCAGGTCTGGGTTTCATATTTATGGTTTTAAAATCGGGGAATAAAATAATCTATGACTTTAAACCTTTAAATGACGGATATTTATATTTTGAAATAATAATTACTCTAAATAAATATACAATGAGAAAACTGCTTATTGAAAAGACGACTAATTCACCTAAAGTCATACTTGATCCCGATAAACAAGTTTATATGATTTCAGGTGAATCCCGGCCTCACGATGTAAGAGAGTTTTACAATGAGATTCTATCGTGGCTACAGGAATTCAGCTCATTTCTCTTCAGCACTGACTATAATAAAGAGCCGGTAATCTTTACTTTCGATTTTGAATATTTCAATTCATCATCGGCTAAGTTAATCCTTGATATAATTAAAATTCTGGCTGGTCTACGTTTAAGGGGAATTGATCTGACGGTAAAGTGGTATCATGAAAAAGAGGATGGAGATATGCTGGAAGTCGGAAAAGAGATGTCGCGCATTGTTAAATTTCCATTTGAATATATTGAATCAGATATCAAGTAATACCTCTCCCAGTCCTCGGATCAATATTTCAACTCCTAAAATACTGAAATCAGGATGTTGTCAGAAAGTGCACATAATGCAAATTACCAGTTAATTCAGGATATTTTTTCTGACATTGAGCAATATAGAAAAAAATTTATCAGTCCATTAGCAGAAGGTCTGTATAATGCTATAAAAAAATCAGGTTCCCTTTTCCGGTATTCTGAAAACATCAGCGAAGCTTTTAAGAATCTCACTAATGCAGAAAAATCATTCTGGAATTACTATGCGTCACTAATACCCGAAAAATTAAAAACACTCAATCTGATCATTAAACCCTTTGAAGGTTTCTGCCGGACATGTATAATAAGCGATAAAGAAATCTCTGCACTTGCGCAGATAGATTACGACAATCTCAATTTGGTGAAATCATTTAAAAAGATAAAAGACCCCAGGGGATTATTTGCGGAGCTGAATTGGTTGATTCCTGTCGTACTTAAGAGTATCGGTTATGAAGTTATCCGGTATGAAGAGATCTCTGAAATTAATATTTCATTGGTCAGGAAACTGGCCAGGGCCATTCATTCAAGATATCTTCACGAAATACGAAATCAAAACCTGAAGGCAAACGATTTCATTTTTTACAGTTCCGCTAGAACAGGAATTCAGTATACAGTTGATTTTGATGATCTTCCCGATGAGATCAAATATTCCAATATTGATAATGCTATCCATATTCCTACAAAACTACTGTCGATAGGATATAAGATCCGGCAGGTTAAAAAAGGTTTCAAACCTTTTTCTCTTCATTTGAACGATGAAGAGATTGAAACTATGGCCAGGGTGGAACACATGAGATGGAGCTGGGAAAAAAGACTGAATGGCTGGACCCAGGGTGATATAAAGGATGAAGTAAAACGAACACACCCAAGTTTGATTCCGTATGATCTTTTAAGCGAATCAGAAAAAGAAAAAGACCGCGAACTTGTAAAATTAATCCCGGCATTTTTACAGGATATTGAATATGAGGCTTTTCCTGTTTCTCCTAACAGAATCAAAAAACTGTCATATGCTTTAAAACCCCAAAGCAGTATCAATAAGATCTTAAATGAGACAAGAGAATTAAATGAACAGATCAGAAAACTTGCCGCTCTCACTCCTGCCATAGAAGAAATGGTGAGTATAAGAAATAAGAAAATCGAAGAGGCTATCAGTGAAGTTGAAGGTAGTTATAATTACGCACAGCATATCCAGGAAACTTTTTTACCCGATGATCTCTATATCAGGGAGTGCTTCCCCGACAGTTTTGTTTTGTTTAAACCCAGGGATATTGTAAGTGGCGACTTTTATTTTTTCAGCAGACAGGATCATCTGATTATATTTGCTGCTGTTGATTGCACCGGGCATGGGATTCCGGGAGCTCTTCTTAGCACACTGGGTTATGGCATTCTTGATCAGGCAGTAAATGAAATAAAACTTACCGAACCTTCCTATATACTGCATTATCTCTATAATAAGGTACACCGGTTTCTGCGTAAAGAATCTGAAGGTACGGGCATTTCGGATGATATGGATATTGTACTTTGTACTCTGGATATCAGGACTAATACTCTTATTTATTCCAGTGTTAAGAATCCTTTATATTGTTTCTCAAACGGGGAACTGATTGAATATCAGGCACAGAACTCAACAGATGATAATTGTGAGGACGGGGATTGTCAGTTTGTGTCAACAAAGATCCAGTTAAAGATATCTGATACGATATACCTGTGTTCAGATGGTTATTCTGACCAGTTTGGAGGCAGTCATCATAAAAAATATCAGAAAAAGAGGTTTATGAATTTTTTACTTAATCTGCGAGATTGTTCCATGTCAGAACAAAGTGACAGATTATATCAGGAGATGGAACATTGGAGGGAAGAGAACAATGAAGACCAGACAGATGATATTCTGGTTATAGGAATCAGGATATAAGTTTTAGCTCAGTGGTCCTATATAGTGATTAATTGTCGATGTAAATACTAAATATCTCATTGTAAAAAATTTAGCAGATATTTCTTTCCATTTATAGTGAACTAAGCTGTGTATGAATTGTTTAAGATTAGCAGAATGGCATTGAAAGCTGTTTAAAATAATCTTCACTCAATGGCAAGTATTATACCGGGTTACGAATACGACATCTTCATCTCTTATCGCCATAACGATAACCGTTCAGGCTGGGTAACGGAATTCGTTGCAGCCTTGCGGGAAGAGCTTGCAGCTACACTAAAGGAACCTGTCTCCGTTTACTTCGACACCAACCCCCATGATGGACTGCTCGAAACGCATAACGTAGACAAGAGCCTTGAAGGCAAACTTAGGTGCCTGATCTTCATCCCCATCATCTCACAAACCTATTGTGATCCTAAAAGTTTTGCCTGGCAATATGAATTCTGCGTGTTTAATAAAGGTGCAAGAGAAGATTTGTTTGGAATTGATATTAAGCTACCCAATGGCAATGTGGCGAGCCGAATTCTTCCTGTAAAAATTCATGACCTCGATGAGGCTGATACATCACTTATAAAAGGTGAATTAGGTGGAGCACTGAGAGCAATTGATTTTATTTTCAAATCCCCCGGCGTTAACAGGCCACTCACTCCTTCTGATAATCCTAATAAGAATCAAAATCAAACTTTTTACAGAGATCAGATCAATAAAGTTGCGAACTCAGTTCAGGAAATAATAAGGGGTATCAAGAACAAAGAAATGTTGACAACTGGTTCAACCTCTGGTGATTCTTTGATTTCCAAAGTTGCCAAATCACCTTTAAGGGAAAAATTGACAACTAGAAATGTCTTCAGAGCAAGTATTGCATATATACTTAGCGCTGTATTCTTCTGGAAAGTTCTGGCTATTGGCTCCAACCTGCTTAAAATGTCACAAAATATTATAAAGCTTGTCACTTTATTACTCATTGTTCTGGTTCCATTTGCCATGCTTATGGCCTGGTTATATGAGAGAAGTCCCATGGGATTTATTCGGACAAGCTCCAAAGAAGCAATAGGAAATCCTTTTACAGATGAACAAAAGAAACCATTTACCAGTAATACTTTTATCGTCTTATTAATTGCGACTATTATTGCTCTGTTCATACTATTTCCAAAGGGTACCAGGAGTGAACCTCTGATCAGCTATTCTAATGTTGACAGGTCAATTGCAGTACTTCCCTTCATAGATTTAAGTCCTGATCACGATAAGGAGTATTTCAGCGAGGGTATGTTGGAAGAAATCCTGAATAACCTGTACAAGATTGGGGAATTAAGAGTTACCTCAAGGACTTCTTCAATGCAGTACAAAGGGGAGACAAAGAAATCAGTCAAGGAAATAGCTGCGGAGTTAGGAGTGGCGAATATTCTGGAGGGAAGTGTCCGTTTATATAATAATACAGTTCGTATTTCGGTTCAATTGATCAGGGCTGCAACAGATGAACATTTATGGGCGGAAGATTATGACAGGAATTTTTCAGATATCTTTTCGATACAAAGCGAAGTCGCCCAGGAGGTGGCCAAAGCGCTTAAGGCTGAAATCAGTCCGGAAGAAAAGCGTATAATTAATTTAAAACTTACAACTAATGCCGAGGCATATAATCTGTATCTCCAGGCAGGGAATCTGGATTATTATAATGAAAAAGAAAAAATTAAGGCAATCGAACTATACAAAAAAGCTATAGAATTGGATCCTGGATTTAGTCTTGCATATTCAGCAATAGGATTCTTGTTGACTACCAATGCTACATATCTTTCGTCTTCGGAGGGAACGAACATTCAGGAGATGTGGAAAACTGCAAAACCATACTTTGAGAAGTCATTAGCATTAAATCCTGATAATGGGGAAGCTCACTATTTGTATGCATGGTCGCTTTTATGGTTTGAATGGAACTTTAAAGGTGCTGAAAAAGAGTATCTGGAAGCCAGACGTATATATCCAAACTATAGCTGGACAGATTATCATTTAGCTTTAGGTCATTATGAAGATGCTTATCAAGGTGCTATTAAGAACATTGACTATGATCCAAAAAATGATGTAGCATGGACCGGAGTAATAACCAGTTCGTATTTTGCCAATCATGATCCTGATAAGGTTATAAGGAAAGCTCTCGTTACCCCGGTTATACGGGATAATATTCTCGTTCGCTCTGAATCAGCTCGCTTTTTTATGTATCTGAAAGAATATGATGAAGCTATTTCCCTTACTAAACAATTACTCAAAGATTTTCCTGATGTCGAATCTCCAAGGATGGAAGCAGTTGAGGCTATCTCATATTTTAATACGAACCGGCATGATGAGACAAAGCGGATTATTGAGAAACTCCGGAAAAGAAGTACGGTAAATGTGGGTGGAAGTCCTTCATTTTATTTGGCCATGATCTATGCTCAAACAGGGGATGTCAATACTGCGTTTGAATGGCTTGAGAAAGGCTTACGTGATCATGAGGTTGAAATGTACTGGCTCAAAGTGGAACCACCTTTTGAACCACTTCATTCAGATCCACGATTTCAAGTAATGCTGGATAAAATAGGATATCCATAGAACTTATCCCTTCTTCAATTTAACGTACCGGGAAGTGTTCATCACTATAATTATGTTAAGTGATGATCGAACAAAATCAGCCGGAAAACGTTAATATTTGGAGATTGCCTTTTTAATTTCTAAGTACCATATGGCAAGCATAATATCAGGTTATGAGAATGACATCTTCATCAGCTACCGACAGAAAGACAATAAATATGACGGATGGGTAACGGAGTTTGTAGATAACCTGAAAAGAGATCTTGAAGCGACATTTAAGGAGGAGATAAGTGTATATTTTGATATTAACACTCAGGATGGACTTTTGGATACATATGATGTAAAAGCCTCTCTTAATGGAAAGCTGAAATGTCTTGTTTTTATTCCGATAATCTCCCAAACCTATTGTGATCCTAAAAGTTTTGCCTGGAAGAACGAGTTTTGTGTTTTCAATAAACTGGCAAGGGAAGATCAGTATGGCAGAGATATAAAGCTAAGAAACGGAAATGTTGCAAATGCAGTTAAAGAAATCATCAGAGGATTGGATCAGCCGCCAAGCGCCGGATCACAGTACATTCTAGCACAAACTGAAGGTTCCTCAGATAAACTTCAGATAAGCGTCTCAGAAAAGAGCATTGCAGTATTGCCATTTGCTGATATGAGCCCATCACACGATCAGGAATATTTAGGGGATGGATTGGCAGAGGAATTGATAAATATTCTTTCACAGATAAAAGAACTGAAAGTAACAGGGCGTTCTTCATCTTTCTCATTTAAAAACAAAAATTTTGATCTGACAACCATAGGTAAAGTTCTAAATGTTGAAAATATTCTCGAAGGAAGTATACAAAAATCAAAAAAAAAGGTTCGGATAACAGCACAACTTATCAGTGCAGCTGATGGATTTCATATCTGGAGCCAAAGGTATGACCGTGAAATGGATGATATATTTGCATTACAGGATGACATATGTTCAAATATTTCAGAACATTTAAAGATAAAACTGTTAGAAAATCAGGAAACAGCAAAAAGTAAGCGGCCGACAAGAAATTCAGAAGCATATGAAATGTTTTTAAAAGGAGATTTTTATTGTAAAAAGTATTCGGAAGAAGGTTTTGAGAGATCAATTGAATATTTTAAAAAGGCTGTCGAATTAGATCCTGAATACGCCGATGCATGGTGGTACCTGGGATTTGTAAATTATGAAATGCACGGCTGGTTAAATATTCAAAAAGAGCGACTTGAAACAGCAATATATTGTGCAAATAAAGCTATTGAAATAGATGAAACCAATGCTTATGGACATTTCCTTCTCGCACTAATTCATTTTACTTATGATTATGATTGGCCAAAAGTGGAATCAGAAATAGCATTAGGCAATAAATATGCCCATTCACAATTTCCTGCATTTTCATTTTCATTAGAGCCATGGTATCGGGCCATGTTATATGGTGATTTTAATTTCGCTGTTCACAGGTTACAAAAAGGTGTTGAGCATGATCCTTTGAATTTTTATTATCAGTTCCATCTGGCGCAGATTTATTTGTATGGCGTACGCAATTACAAAAAAACATTATCTGTTCTTGAGGGTATTCTGGAATTAGGCTTTCCACCTAAAAAAGCCTGGCGTCCATTGTGCCTGACCTACTTATTCGAAGAAGAATTTGAACTGGCAGAAGAATATGCCCGTAAGGATTATGATGCGTCCGGAGGGAAAGGGCATGGTGCTGCTCATCTTATCATGTGTCTGGCAGCATCGGGAAAAACAGGGGCTGCTGACCAATTGTATCAACTAGTCAAAGAAAAATTATCGGTATCTGAGTTCCCTTATTTTCTCCATGCAAAAGCAAATATCTACCTTGATAATATGGAGGATGCATTCTCATATCTTGACAAAGCTGTTACTGAAAAAAATTATTGGCTTTTTGCCTTAAAATATTCCCCGGAATGGGATATGTTACGTTCAGACCCACGGTTTGATAAAGTTCTTGAAAGGATGAATTTTCCGAAGTAATTTGGTTATAGTCTAATTCCTTCCTAAATTTATTGCATTGAACTAATATCATGGCAAGTCTCATCTCCGGGTACGAATATGACATTTTCATCAGCTACCGCCAGAAAGACAACAAGTATGATGGCTGGGTAACAGAGTTTGTCGACAATCTGAAAAAGGAGATTGAAGCAACCTTTAAAGAGGAAATAAGTGTCTATTTTGATATAAATCCTCACGATGGATTATTAGAGACTCACGATGTTGATGCCTCGCTGAAAGAAAAGCTAAAATGTCTTGTTTTTATACCTGTTATCTCGCGCACTTATTGTGATCCCAAATCATTTGCATGGGAACATGAGTTCAAAGCGTTTGTGGAAGAGGCCTCCAAAGATAAGTTCGGATTAAAAGTAAAACTTCCTAATGGTAACGTTGCAAACAGGGTTTTGCCTGTTCGCATTCACGATCTGGATGCTACCGATATAAAATTATGTGAATCAGTGCTAGGCGGAGTTCTGAGGGGAGTTGAATTTATTTATAAGGAACCAGGCGTAAACAGGTCGCTTACACCAAAAGATAAGGAAAAGAAGAATCTGAATGGCACTATCTACCGCAACCAGATAAACAAGGTGGCTCTTGCATTAAAAGAGATCATACAGGGAATGAGGACCGAACCTGGATCCAAGGCCGCTGTTAAAAAGACAAAATTGAATTTTGAGCAAGAATACTTTGATGGCAAAAAGGAGAAGCCAAAGAAAGTCAAAAAGCCCACCCGAATAAAGTTTATTTTACCTGCTGCAATAGCTCTTGTTTTGATAATATCTGGTGTTATTTTTATTCCAAAGCTACTTATTCAAAAAACTTCAGCAAAGAAAGAATCATCTGATAAAAGAATTTGTATTGCAGTCTTCCCATTTAATAATCTGACTAATGATTCAATTTGGAATAACTATCAGACCATAGTTCAGCAAAACCTGATTTCAACACTGGCGTACTCTCCTGATATTCAGGTAAGACAGCAGGGAACCATTTATCAGTCACTTTCTCTAAGCGGTTATGATGAAAAAAAAGGGGTATCCTCAACGGTTGCTGAGGAAGTATCCAAAAAAATCGATGCTGACATTTTCATTTACGGAATTATCCAAAAAAGCAGTGCCGGGATCAGTATTGACGCTCAGCTGATAGAGACAAAAACCGGAGAAGTTATAAAACCCTTCAAAGTCAGCGGACCTAAAAAAGAGGAAGCGATATTTGGAATCATTGATTCATTATGTAAAAATATTACCGATTACCTGGTTATTGCAAAGATCTTAAAAGAAAACTGGGGCTACGATTTTAATTATAAATCATCTTACGTTACTACAAGGTCACCAGAGGCTTTAAAAACTTATATGTATGGAAAATCTTTTCAGGATAAAGGTGATAGGAAGACAGCTCGGGAATATTTCCTGAAATCCAATGCCATAGATTCAAATTTTTATGATCCTTATATCGAAATACCGGCATGCGCTGAAACATTTGAAGAGAATTGTCAGTGGTTAATTAAGGCATACAATAAAAGGGAACAGTGGCCTCCGCTCGAAAAGCTATTTGCAAGCTGGGCCTACACATTTACATTCGAATCGCCCGAGATTGCCGCAAGCTATCTTGAACAGGTCCTGAATATTGACGACCAGGACCTTAATGCCCGTGGTTTATTGGCCATTACGTATTTAACTGCAAAAAACTATGAAAAGGCTGTAATGGATTTTGAAAAATATATTGAACTGCTAAGCAAATGCGATAAGAATTATATTATGGACTACCCATGGGACGGTTTTCATGGGCAGGCATTGCATATGGCCGGCCAGTACAATAAGGAGAAAATACTATATGATCAGGCAGAGAAATTCAAACCCGAAGCTCCCTGGTTATTAACACAACAGGCAGTACTCGCCTTCACAGAAAAAGATACAGTCAGAGCAAACAGGTATATAGAAAAATACAAAGCCTATAAAAAGAAAAATTTACACTCGGAGGCTGCAACAGATCAAGGCCTGGGTGATATTTATTTCCAGGCAGGCATGCTGGACAAGGCGGATGGATATTATCACAGCGCATTGTCGTTAGAGCCGGATAACATGGGATTAATGAAAGCTGTCTCAGATTATTATATCGAGTTTAAAAGGAATCTTAATGAGGTTCCGGAATTGATGGACAGGGCAATGAAACTTGCTAAGAACAGGACTGATTACTATAATTACATGGATACCAAGGGATGGGCCTATTACAAGATGGGAAAGAATAAAGAGGCCCTTTCAATTCTGCAAAAAGTGTGGGATGAAGCACCATATAGAATATATACTATAAAATCACATTATGAGGAGGTGAAGAAGGCGGTCGGGGGGCAGACGTGATGGGGAGAAAGGGAGAAGAGGTGAGGGGGAGAAATAGTGACTGCGCGACTCAGAGACTTATGCTGACTATCTTTTTATTGACTTAAGAAATTCACCGGCAGTCATGACTGGTATCTTACTTGCCTTAAAATCTTGCTGATTCCTGGTTATTATTAAATCCTGATCGTTCTCAATCGCGGTATAATACTGAATAGCATCTTCAAAGTCACGGAATTCTGAATTAAGAGCAAGGTCAGTTATTTTATCGTCAAGAGGAAGTACTATTACAAGTACTTTGAATTTTCTCAAAATGTTTCTTACCTCCATTTCCGGCTTCTGTCTTGACAGAATATAATGTGAATCAGCAAGGCATAGAGAAGAAATTGATAGTTTTAATTTTTTCTTATCCGCGAGGGAAAATAGTTTTGCTGCCTCAGTATAAAAGGGCATTCTGTAAGCCAACAGATCAAGAACGATGTTAGTGTCAAGGAATAAATTCTTCATGAGTATTTCCTTAACAAATAATCTGTACGATCCTTTTTATAGTCATAATCTTCAGGTAGTGAAATTACTCCGCTGAGACTTTTAACTAAAGGAGTGATCTCTATGTCATCTGAAGCAGATTTTGTAACAGAATCAAGATAAGATTCAATCATTTTTGACAGGCTGGTTTTACGAAGCTGAGCATATCTCTTTGCGCGGAAGATTACGTCATTGTCAAGTTTAATTGTCAGCTTAGTATTCATCACGTCTTTATTTGTCCGTACAAAGTTACGGAATGTGTACGTATAAAACAAGTTCTGAGGAAGAAAGTTTGCAGGTAGGAGTATTTTGTAGCTGTTCATACAAAAATAATTTGGTCGTAAGTCTGAGCTGTGTAGCAGCGATCTGTTTGTTGCAAATGGAATCTTAGTTAGTACGAGCCACAGAGTGGCGTGATATTAAATATTTTTGGTTTTAGCCCAATTTCTTCCTAAATTTAATGCAATGAAAAGCTATCATGGCAAGTCTTATACCCGGTTACGAATACGACATTTTCATCAGCTACCGCCAGAAAGACAACAAATACGACGGGTGGGTAACTGAGTTTGTTGACAATCTCAAGCGGGAGCTGGAAGCAACTTTCAAAGAAGAAATAAGTGTCTATTTTGATATCAATCCTCATGACGGCCTCCTTGAGACCCATGATGTCGATGCTTCGCTAAAAGAGAAGTTAAAATGCCTGATTTTTATTCCAATAATTTCTCGCACCTATTGCGATCCAAAGTCATTTGCCTGGGAACATGAGTTCATTGCATTTGTAGAACAAGCCTCAAACGACCAGTTCGGATTGAAGGTCAAGCTGCCCAATGGCAATGTTGCAAACAGGGTTTTGCCTGTTCGTATTCACGATCTCGATAAAGATGATATTAAATTATGCGAATCTGTCCTTGGAGGAGTTCTTCGTGGGGTGGAGTTTATTTACAAGGAACCCGGGGTAAATAAACCACTCACTTCCGAGGATGATGAAAAGAAGAATCTGAATAAAACTAAATACCGGATCCAGATAAACAAGATAGCTAATGCCATAAAAGAAATTATTTCGGGGTTAATGGCAGGTGAAGTTGTTGTGTCGGGGAAAGAAAAGGTAGAATCTAAACTGCCCTGGGAAGAGGCTAGTAAAGGGGGGGGGAAATTCCTGTGGAAAAACCAGCAGGTTTTAATAAAAGTAAGCTACTGTCCTATATCATTTCAGCAGTTTTCATTCTGTTATTACTTGTGGTTTATGTTTATCCTAAAATATTCAAAGTCGACACTCTTGAAAAACTGAGAGCATCACGAGATAAAACTTCTATTGCTGTTATGCCATTTCAGAATATGACTAGCGATAGTGCTTTTAATTACTGGCAGGTATCTATCCAGGCTAATCTGATTTCATATCTTTCAAATACAAGCGAACTTCGTGTAAGACAACAAGATAATATTAATACGCTTCTTCAGACCAATGGTACTAATGAATTAGCTTCAATTTCACCGTCAACAGCAGGAACAGTTTCAAAAAGACTCGAAGCAGATTTTTTTATTAATGGAAATATTCAAAAAGCGGGATCGAGGATACGCATTAGTGCTCAATTAATTGACACTAAGACCATAGAGGTTTTGAAATCCTTCGAAGTAAACGGACCCTATAATGACTCGATAATTATTACCATATCAGATTCTCTCAGAAAGAAAGTGACTGATTTTCTTTTGATATCCAAGCTTATCAAGGAAAATCTTGAGGTTCAGCATTTAGCTGCTTCTACTAACTCCCCTGAAGCGCTTAAAAATTATGTTTATGGCTACAATGCTAATAAAAAATGGGATTTCCCGACTGCGAGAGAGTTTTATCTGAAGGCATTAGAAATTGACTCAAATTACCTGGACCCTATGATGATGCTCTTTGATTGCGATCAGGCTATGGGCCTGATGGAACAGAGCTTACAACTGTTGCTTCAAATGCATAGAAAAAGGGATCAGTGGCCTCCAGTTCAGCAACTCTGGGCAGACTGGTCATATGCTACTTCGTTTGAGTCACCTGATGAACAAATTAAATATTTAAGACAGCTACAGCAAATTGATGATAAAAGAGTTGATCTTCCCTTGATTATTGGAGGCGACTACAATATGAAGAAAGAATATAATAAAGCAATCCCTGAACTTGAAATGGGTCTGGAGTTATGGCAGAAAACAGGGTGGCGTGAGTACTTTAAAGGAAATAGCGCGGTCTATGTGCTGCTCGGAGAAGCATACCATAATACTGGTCAGTATGAAAAGGAGAAAAAGCTTTATAAAATAGCCGAACCGGATTGCCCCAATGATCTTCCCTTAATCTTAAGACAGACGAGCCTGTCAATTGCTGAAAAAGATTCAAATTCGACAAATCAGTATATTGAAAAATTCAAATCTGTTTGTAAAGCTAATTCTTCATCCCCCGAGTGGGCAGTTCAGGATGGTCTTGGCGATATTTATAACTTGGCAGGTATGAAGGAGAAGGCTGATAGCTATTATAGAAAAGCGCTAACACTCACTCAGAATCCGAGATATATGAAAGGCATTGCCACTTATTATATCGAAAACAACAGGAATCTTAATGATGTTCAGGAACTGATGGATAAAGCCATGAAACTGGCTGCGAACAAGGTAGATTATTATGATTATTTAGATATAAAAGGGTGGGGATTATATAAGCAGGGTAAGAATAAGGAAGCCCTGGAAATTCTACAGAAATGCTGGGATGAGGCACCTTTTAAAGTGTATTCTATAAAGTCTCAGTACGAGGAGGTGAAGAAGGTGGTCGCCAGTCTGAAATGATGGGGAGATTGGGTGAAGAAGAGACTGAAGGACTGAGAGACTAAGAGACAACCAACTCCCTTGCAACCTGCAACTTTCAGCCTCCGAAGCTTTCTTCGACCGACATAGCTTTAGCGAAGTCGTTAGCGAAGGAGGCCTGCAACTTGCAACAGGAATCTGGCAGTCAAAATTTATTTGTCTTGTATCCCATACTTTCCTAACTTTATCAAAATGAACTGAAAGAATGGCAAGCCTCATAACCGGTTACGAATACGACATCTTCATCAGCTACCGCCAGAAAGACAATAAATATGACGGCTGGGTAACTGAGTTTGTTGATAATCTGAAAAGGGAGCTGGAAGCAACTTTCAAAGAAAAAATAAGCGTCTATTTTGATATAAATCCTCATGATGGTCTCCTCGAGACCCATGATGTTGATGCTTCTTTGAAAGAAAAACTGAAATGCCTGATTTTTATACCGATTATTTCCAGAACCTATTGCGACCCAAAGTCATTTGCCTGGGAACATGAGTTCAAAGCTTTCGTTGAATTGGCCTCCAATGATCAGTTCGGCTTAAAGGTTAAGCTGCCAAATGGCAATGTTTCAAACCGTGTGTTGCCGGTCCGCATACATGATCTCGATGCTAATGATATTCAATTATGTGAATCGGCACTTGGTGGAGTACTGCGTGGAGTGGAATTTATATACAAAGAACCGGGAGTAAACAGGTCACTTACCCCAAAAGATAAGGAAAAGAAGAATTTAAATGCCACCATATACCGTAATCAGATAAACAAGGTAGCTCTTGCAATAAAAGAGATTTTCCTGGGAATGCAGACGGAACCTGGGCAATCGGTAAAAGAAAAATCTCTGCGTAGTGAGCTATTCGGAGAAGTTGATAAAGGAAAGAAGCTAAAGGGGAAGAAGAAATCTGTTAAATTAATTAAACGTAAGCTACAGGCAGGAGTTACAATCCTGGCTATACTGATAATTGCTGCAGTAATTGCCTGGCCGAATATCTTCAAAAGGAACTCGTTGGAAAGGCTGGGCTCATCAGGAGAAAAGATTTCAATTGCAGTAATGCCATTCCAGAATTTGACAAATGACACCACCTGTAATATTTTGAAAGAAGCCATCCAAATGAGTTTAATCTCCACGCTTTCAAATACTAACGAACTAAAAGTCAGACAAAAAGAAACAATATCATTATTACTTAAGACCCAAGGTCAGAATGAAAATGCATCCTTATCTATTTCAATTACAAGTGGTGTATCAAAAAAACTGGATGCCGATATTTTCATTTATGGCAACATACAAAAGGCAGGTTCTGCAATCAGACTTAATGCCCAGGTAATTGATACAAAAACAAACAATGTTTTAAAATCGATTGAAATTAAAGGCCCCTATGATGCCGAAAAAATATTTATTATCACTGATTCCCTAATAAAAAAGGTTACAGATTTTCTTCTGATCTCAAAGCTAATAAAGGAAAATCCTATATATGGACATATACCGGTTATGACAAATTCCCCTGATGCGTACAGATACTTTATTTATGGAGAAAAAATTAAAAATTCATATGCAAACCAGAAGGACCTTTCTACAGCAGAAAACTGGTATTTAAGATCATTGGCTGCTGATTCGAATTTTTATTATGCCATGAATGGTCTTATCGATGTCTATAAATTCATGGGACAGACTGATGAAGCCTTAAAATGGATACTCAAAATCTACCGGAAAAAGAAACAATGGCCCGTCGATATCCAGTTAGGGATCTCATGGATTTATGCCGATATATTCGAATCGCCTGAAGAAAGAATTAAGTTCATAAATCAGGGATTGCAGTTAGATGATCAAAACCCAACTGGCCACTGGCTTTTGGGTAATTCTTACAGTGGAATAAATCAATGTGAAAAGGCAATACCAGAACTGGAAAAAGCTATCGAACAGTTACATAACTGGGGTGCTGATCCTGGCTATTACTACAGAGATCTTGGTGATGCATACCATAAAACAGGTCAGTTTGAAAAAGAGAAATCCCTTTATAAAAAAGCTGAAAAGCTGGTAACTGATGACATTTTTGATATTAATTCCAGGCGAGCTATTCTGGCATTAACTGAAAAAGATACAGTTTTGGCAAAATATTACTTAGAGAAAATTGTAAGTCTCAGTAAAAAAAATTCTATTCCCGAGTCAGATATAGCAATATGGATTGCCTGGACTTACTGGATGGCAGATATCTGGGACAAAGCCGAACTGTACTTTCGTAAGGCGCTCTCTTTAGATCCTGATAATCCAGGAAAAATGAAAACTCTTGCAAATCGTTTAATTGACATGAAAAAAAACTTTGATGAAGCTTATGTACTATTGGATAAAGCCACAAAGCTAGCCTCAAATAAATGGGATTCTTTTGATTTCATGGATTCAAAAGCTATGGGCCTTTACAAAGAGGGTAAGAACGCTGAAGCTTTAATGATTCTTCAAAAAATATACGATTCAGCACCTTATAAACTGTACTATTTGAAAGCTGATCTCGAGGAGGTGAAGAAATCGGTCGACAATCAGAAATTAAAGGAGATGGAAACATCTAAAATTTAATATGTCTCTTAGTCCCTTAGGATCTCCATCTCTAAGTCTCTAACTCATAGGATTCTCCCCCTCTCTAAAACGCTAGTCATCTAAAATAAATTTGACTCGTATTCATAAGTTTCCTAAATTTATTGCAATGATCGGACTATCACGGCATGTATCTCTGCACTAATTCATTTGGGGATATTTGTCAGTTTTCGCCAGAAAGATTCAAAAGGTGACAGGTGGGCATGCGGGTTTTTCAGGGCGCTGAAGAGCGGAAACGCGTCCGCGATTAAAGATGAGATGACAGTTATCTCCATTTTATGAGAACCTAAACTTCTACAATACAACAAAAAGAATCAGCACTAAATAATCCTGGCTAATATGAAACTACTATCCTCGTTCTTTTTCGTACTGGCAATCAGCACTTCGATAGCCTATAGTTCGTTTCAGCAGCAATACGTAACCGGAATTGTAACAGATGCCAAAACAGGCCAACCTATAACCGGTGTAAACGTCATATTTGAGGGCACCCAGATGGGAACTTTAACAGACCTGAACGGGAATTTCAGTTTGCCGAAACCCGAGAATGGTACTGTTGTTATATTCTCTTTCATCGGCTACCTGACAGAAAAGTTTACATGGTCAGGTCAGGCTGTTATTGATATTAAGCTATCTCCAAACGTACTGACCCTGGAGGAGGTAGTTGTAACAGGTTATGGTACTATTAAAAAGAAGGATCTGACAGGTGCAATCTCAACTGTAAAAGCAAAGGACATTGAAAAATCTACTCCTGTGAATATTGAGTCGGCTCTTCAGGGACAAGTGCCTGGTCTGATTATCACTTCATTATCAGGGGCACCTGGAAGTGAACCGATAGTTCGCATTCGTGGCATTGGAACAGTAAATAATAACAATCCTGTTTATGTCGTTGACGGAGTTTTGATAGATCCGAGTCAGGGTGAATTCAACCTTAATTTTTTGAATCCCAATGATATTTCCAGCGTCGAAATTCTCAAGGATGCTTCTGCACAGGCTATCTACGGCTCCAGAGGCGCTAACGGTGTAATTCTTATTACAACTAAAAAGGGAACTGAAGGAGTACCCAGGGTAACTTTCAGTTCCAGTTTCGGCTTTAAAAATATAATCAGAATTCCACCAGTGCTGAACAGGGAAGAATTTAAGGACTATATGGTTACTTGTTATACAAATGGTTATCTCCGTACGCACCCGGATTCTGGTACCACTGTCCCGCTTAAAACTCTGATAAGCAATTATAACACAATGAGATATATGATGGAGGAATATAATGATAGTACATATACTGATTGGTATAAAGAGATCCGTAATAAAAATGCCCTCAATCAGAACTACAATCTTTCAATCAATGGAGGTACAAAATATGCCCATTATGCAGCCAATATAGGATATTTGAATGAAGACGGGTCAGTCAGAAGATATGGTTA
Source organism: Bacteroidales bacterium (assembly GCA_003157015.1). Taxonomy (GTDB): domain Bacteria; phylum Bacteroidota; class Bacteroidia; order Bacteroidales; family VadinHA17; genus LD21. The sequence continues at coordinate 15,494 of PMIJ01000206.1, read as the reverse complement.
TCAGAGATATTCTTTTCGATTGAACACTGATTTCACGGTAGGCAAAAACATTGTCATCGGAGAAAACCTTGGAATAACATATGATAAGCGAAAGAACAACGATTATAACGGACCAATCGGGACCGCTATGAGTGCAGATCCCCTGATACCCGTTTACCAGACAAAGGATTCAGTCAGCATTAATGATCCGAATTACATCTACGACAGGTATTCTGCCTCTAGTATAGGTGGAGGAAATCCACTATTGGATATAGAGAGGTCAAACTGGACTCAATCCCGGTTAAATCTTGTTGGGAACATCTTCACTGAAATAACCATTTTAAAAGATTTTAAATTCAGGTCAAGCATGGGGTTTAGTAGCGTCTATAACGAAACATCCGACTTTTCTCCGCAATTTTATGTTTCGTCTTCTCCCGGTTGGAATAATCCGGTCCAGACTGTCTCTGAGTATGATGGAATTTCATATGGTTGGATATGGGAGAATACTTTAACCTACTCAAAAAAAATAACAGATCATTCTTTGACTGCCCTTCTGGGTTTCACATCCGAATATACCGATAACAGGAATATGAACGGTTCCAAACAAAGCACGCCATCAAATGATCCTGAGGTAAGAACTTTTAATGCTGCAACTTTAAACCCTCTACTCTCAGGCACCTACTCTATTATTACTTTGATGTCATACCTTGGCCGTCTGAATTATTCATACCGCGAAAAGTATCTTCTTACAACAAGTCTTAGACTGGATGGCTCTTCAAGGTTTGGACCTGGTCACAAGTGGGGCAATTTCCCTTCCTTTTCCCTGGGATGGAATTTAAGCAAGGAAGATTTTTTTAAAAACATGGATCAGGAGATAATCAGCAACCTTAAATTCAGAGGTGGATGGGGCCAGATAGGTAATTCCAGCCTGCCGGTCAATTCTGCCTATGTTTCTCAGGTCTCTTCAAATTCGCCCGACTGGTGGCTGCCCACCCGATATATATTCGGAGATCAGGTTTATCAGGGATATACAGTCAGCACAATCGGCACTCCAAACATAACATGGGAAACAACTCAGCAGACAAACATCGGAGTAGATATTGCATTCCTGAAAAATGCCCTTACTCTTACAGCCGATTATTACATCAAAGATACCAGGAACATGCTTCTTCAGGTACCTGTTCCCTGGTATTCAGGCTATCCCTCGACGGCCTCTCCTTATACAAATGCCGGATCTGTAAGAAATAAAGGATTCGAAATAATCCTGGAATTAAAGGAAAAATCAGGTGATTTTACGTACGGTGCTTCAATTAATGGTTCGGTGTTCAATAACACTGTTACAAGCCTTGAAATGGGGAATAAGCCGATTGATTATGCTTTCAGCCGCACTGAAGTCGGAAAACCTATAGGTTATTTCCGCGGTTACGTGGTTGAGGGTGTTTTCCAGTCAGACTTCTGGGTAAAGAGCCATGTGACACCCGAGGGCGAGCCAATTCAACCCTATGCCCAGGTCGGTGATTTCAAGTTCAAAGACCTGAATGGTGACGGAAAAATTGATGACAATGATCAGACAGATATAGGATCTCCATGGCCTAAACTTACATATGGATTCAATGTGAATCTTGGTTACAAAGCTTTTGACTTATCCATCTTCTTCCAGGGGTCCTACGGGAACGATATTTTTGATATGGGGATGTGGCGTCATCTTAACTTCGTTGGCTCGGGCCAGGAATATGAATACATTTACCAAGACGCATGGAATGGACCCGGATCTACCAATTCAAATCCAATACTGACGACTGTAGATCAGAACGACAATTTCAGGCCATCATCCTACTTTGTTGAAGATGGCTCATACCTGCGTCTTAAAAACCTTCAGTTTGGTTACAATATTCCAAAAAAACTATGTAACAAGATGATGATCAGTAACGGCCGAATATGGGCGGGATGCACAAACCTGCTGACATTTACCAGGTACCGTGGAATTGATCCTGAGGCCGGAGCCAATGGGTCTCCGCTTATTGAGGCAGGGTATGACTGGAATAACTTTTTCCCGCAGACAAGGGAATTTACTCTCGGATTTACTGTTACATTTTAATTTATTGTTAAACTTAAGACTATGAAAAAAATATATTCTTTTGGAATACTATTCCTTTTGATAGTTTTCTTTTTTGCCGCTTCCTGCAAAAAAGAATTCCTTGATCAGAAACCTACAAGTGCCTTGACTGAAGCTGATTATTTTCAAAACCTGGGAGAGCTTGAAACCGGACTTGTCGCCTGCTATGCTGCCTTGGGTGGAATTTGGAATTTTGAGACAGACCTCTGGGGATTAGGGGATATTGGTTCAGATGACGCAGATAAAGGCAGTACGGCTGATGATCAATATGATCTTACTCCCGTATCCTATTCCATGCAGACTGCCAATAATGGTTGGACTGCCGGACTCTGGTTTGATTGTTATTCTATAATTTCAAGATGTAATAAGGTTATTGAAAAATCCACAGGAATGCCAAATGGTACGGATACGAATGCTATCAGAGTAATCGTCAACCAGGCAAAATTTATCCGGGCATTATGTTATTATCATCTGGTGACAACTTATGGTGATGTCCCACTTGTTAACAAATATCTTGACCCTGATCAGTTAAACCTCAAAAGGGCACCTGTTGCTGAGGTTTGGAACCAGGTAGAATCCGATCTGATTGCAGCTACAACACTTCCTACAAAAAATGATTGGGAGTCGGGAAGAGTAACTTCAGGAGCCGCATGGTCGATGCTGGGGAAAGTTTATATAACAGAGAATAAGTTTGAGCAGGCTAATCATGCTTTTTACCAGGTTGTTAATTCGAACCAGTACGCGCTTGTTAATGATTTTGGCTTTATTTTCCGGCATGAAGGAGAAAACTGCAATGAATCTATTTTTGAGATCCAGCATAAAAACAATATTGAAAATGGCAGTTTGTGCTCATGGACTGCTGCCTACCGAATGCCAAGGGATTATGGAGCAGGTGGATGGGGATTTGATACACCAACACAGGACCTCTTCAATGAATTTGAACCCGGAGATCCGAGGATCATTTACACATTTATGTTCAAGGGAGATGTTTTCCCGATAGATGAAAACAATAACTATACAGTTGAGAACGGATATTCCTTAACAGGATTCAATTGCCGCAAAGCCTGGATACCATGGTCAGAAAGATCCTGTATTAATGCCGACTATAATAATTGGGAAATAAACTGGAGGTATATGCGATATGCGGAAGTTTTACTGCTTTATGCCGAATCCCTGAATGAGGTTATGAAACCTGATTCGGCTCTGAATCTTCTTAATCAGGTCAGGGCAAGGGCCAGGCTTACTCCTTTAACTGATCCACAACGGATATCATGTGCCTATACAATACCAACTCCCAATCCGCTGCTTCCGGATGTTATTGCGTCGAATCAATCTGACCTGAGAAAGGCAATATGGCATGAACAGCGGGTTGAGCTTGCAACTGAAGGGTTAAGACGAAATTATCTTTTAAGGACAGGAAGATTCATAAATAGGATGGACTATGCCAAAGCATATGCAGGTGTTATAGATGTTCAGCCGTACCAATTACTGTTTCCGGTACCGGTGCAGGAGATAAATGTTTCAAATGGATTAATCACTCAAAACCCGGGTTATTAAATGGCTGTTCCACTTTTAAACAATAATATTAAATATTACTTTGGGTTAACCCTTTTGGATCGAATAAATTGAAACATTTTAACATGGAATATGTTTGTCTTTATTATGAAAACAATAAAAAGCCGTATTCTTATCGTCCTGATTTTGTTTCAGTCTCTGATAAACTTATCATTTTTAAACAATGATGATTTCTTTTCTATTATTATTCTTCCCGACACCCAGCATTACTCTTCCAAATACCCTGAAATGTTTTATAAGCAGATGGACTGGATTGTGGAGAATAAAGATCCTCTTAATATCCAATATGCAATTCAGCTGGGTGATCTGACAAACAACAATAAAGAATACGCCTGGGAAGTCGCCGACAAATCATTTAAAATTCTGGAAAATGCTGGAATTTCTTACTCCATTGTATACGGAGACAATGACATGAAAAACCCCGATAAAAATTATTATGATGGAATCCGGCATACCGAATTACTTCACAAATACTTCCCGGTATCGCGTTTTGATAAACCCGGTTCGTGGTGGAGCGGAGGATTCTATAATCCCGGGGAGATCGATAATTATTACTGCCTTTTCAATTATAAAGATTACAAATATCTGATAATGAATCTTGAGTTGGCTCCCAGAAGCTCAGTTTTAAAATGGGCAAACAGCATAATATCCCAAAATGCTTCGAGAAAAGTTATTCTGGTCACTCACGATTATCTTAACAGAAACGGGAAACGGCTTGATGATCTTAATACTTTTAAAATGGACGGAAAAGATAACAATGGCAAATTAAAGGGTAATAATGCAGAGGAAATCTTCAAGAAACTTGTAAAAAAGAGCCCTAATATCATACTCGTCTTGTGCGGCCATAAGGAAGGAACATTCCAAAAAGAAGTTATATTAAAAGATCCTGCTGATACGTTGAGAAACAGGAAGGTATTTGAAATTCTGAGTGACTTCCAGGATGAAAAATCAGAAGGATCAGATAAAAGATCCGGCAATGGATTGCTTCGGGTATTAAAAATATATCCTGAAAAAAACGAACTTGGAATATCAACCGTCAGCGCTTTAACAGGGAAAACCAAAGAGGAAGAAATACACTTATTCTTAGGAGAATGACTTAAGCTTTATTGTATCTTTAAATATTATCTGAATACCGGAAATGGGAACTGCAGCATTAGAAAAGATACCAATTACTGTGGGCGTTGTGGGTCATCTTGACGCTATAACCACCCCGGAACATAAAAAGCAGATCGAACTGTTGTTTAAAGATCTGGCTGCAGAATATCCTAATTCTCCTGTTTATTTGTTTTCATCGGTTGCAGAAGGAGCAGACAGATTTGTTGCCAATATTTTTTTAGATCTGAAAAAAACCAATGAAAAATATAAAGAAAGATTTGAACTGATTATTCCTCTTCCTTTTGAAGATGAAGAATATAAAAATGACTTTGAGAACGATTCTGATAAAGAGTTTGATGATCTGTTGAAACAGGCAAAAAGGAAGTTTTGTGTAGGCTGCAATTGCAGAAAAACAGAAAGAGCCGAACATTATCTGGAAACAGGAAAATTTGTGGCCGATAGTTCTTTGATACTAATAGCTCTCTGGGACAGACAGGAGGGCAAAAAAGGTGGAACTGCCGATATTGTTAAATATAAAAGAACTGGAGATGAAAGTGATGTGGCAAAAAGCACATTTGAATATGAGGGAAGTGTTTTTGTACTGCCATGTAAGAGAAATGCATCTATTGACCAGGCTTCAGCACTTCAGACGCAGGATATTCAATTGTCACTTGAAACAGTTTTAAAAGACTCTACGATCAGAGAGGCTCTTGAGAAAATAGAGGAGATCAATTCTGATGCAGTAAAAATTAGTCATGAAGCCCGCACCAGGTCAAAAAGTCTTCTAATAATCAATGAGGAGAAACTTGATGCTCCCCAGAAATCGATTCTGAATTCGTACTCAGTTTTAGATTTACTGGCACTCCGGTTTCATAAAAGATATACACATACTGTAATATGGTTATTTATAATTGGATTGTTTATTGTAATTTCCCTGACGATATACACCAATCTATGGACAAAAGAATCAGTCCTGATAATTATAATGATTCTAATTGTTCTGGCAGGTATTATATATTTTTATTCCAGGATAACAAAAGACCATGCAAAATATTTGTATAACAGAACATTAGCTGAAGCGCTAAGAATTCAGTTCTACTGGAATATTGCAGGCATAAGTCACAATGTTTCGGATTACATTTTAAGAATTCACAGGAAAGAGTTTACATGGATAGAGCACATTCTTTCATCAATCTATGGGATTAACTATAATTGTGAACCATTAACTTCCGCAACAATCGGCAGTCTCACAACAAACTGGGTGAAAAATCAGGCAGATTTCTTTGAATCATCAATCAGGACGATGACTCGAAAATTGTATAAATATCATATAGTTTCGAATATATCTTTCATTATTGCATTTGCACTTCTTCTTTCCATTTTCTTTTTAGAAAAATTCTATGCAATAGACAATAACATGAATTATCTTCAGGTACTTATCGGAACATTGTTAAGTATTTTTGCCCTGATCAGAGCTTTTATTCAAATAAAAGGTTATGACCAGTTGCTTAATCAATATGATCTTATGTATGTTCTTTATCAGAAAGCCGAAACAAAGATTAAACAGGTGAGTTCAACCGTTCTGAAGACAGATGAGCACCATGCTTATCTTAAAGAACTGTTTTTTATTATTGGACAGGAAGCCCTGATAGAGAATGGTAACTGGTATCTGATCCTGAAAGAAAAGGAACCAGGGATTGAAGGTATTTGATATTCTTTTGGGGAAGACAAATGCATCACATGGCTAATCCTTAAAATAAATATCCAAAAATGCTCTTTTCTTTTTAAAATTGATTCTATTAATTTTGATCTTAAGTATTTCTCTGCCAGTCCGTTCTGAAATATCTTTTAAAAGCTTTTCCTTTTTTTCAGGTTTAAGCAGATCCAGCTTATCATAAATAATTGATTGACATTCAGACTTGTATTTAACTAAAAACTCTTCAAGTAAGTATGCTGTAATAAGTATTATGGTGTTAATGATCAAAATGCCTAACAAAGGGAATCTAAGCACCCTTAAAGAATTGATCACTGAGATCCCAAAGGTCGCAAAGGTATATGCCATATCCTTGGTACTGATATTCCTTGTTCGGAGTCTGAGAATTGCCAGTACAGCAAATAAACCAAAAGCAAAAGTCATATCCAGAACAACTGTCCCGAGCATAGAACATATAAAAAAGGCCACTAAGCCCATCAGGAAAAAGGTAAATAAAAAATTCGGCTTCTTGGAATATCTGAAATAAACAACCCTGATAAGCATGAAAAGGAAAAACAGGTCGATTGCAAATCGCCACATGATGCCCACAAAAGTCGGGTTAGTCAAACTAAAAAAACCATCAGGTATATTATCATGCATGTTACTAATTGATTTAGGATTAAAAATTTTTGCAACTATTCATTAAATTGTAAAGAATTAAATCTCTCTTCCCTTCCAACTGATCAAAGAACCCATCCAGGTAGCCGGTCATGTCCTTTTTTGCCTGATTATTTACATAAGGAAATTCATTGATCACTCTGTAAAACTCATTTTTCTTTGCCAAAAACAGATTAAGTTCTTTCTGATAAACTTCCCTGGCACGGCATACTCCAAGGAAAATACGTTGACGTACATTTTCAGTGCCCACTTCTTCCGTAGGAACTGCATATGTCGGGTTCACCAGTCCGGTCCAGTCAAAATCATGCGGAATGGCTATTCCAAGACCAGACGGGTCAAAGCCATTCGATTTTAATACCGTGACATTATGCTGTCCTGGTACTGACCAATCATAATTCCCTATCATATAATTGAAGATTGCAAGCCTGTCCATAATCTTCGGAATGATATTTTTCTGATTCAATGTCTTTGATTTTACCTGGAGACAATTTCTCCTGGCAGCAAGCATTTCTACCGGTTCAATAAAAATCCCATATTGTCTGACAGGTTTTTTTTTCTTTTCAGAGTCAAAATAGTTAACAGTCAGCAATCGCACTCTGAAGCTTGTATCGGTGAGGACGTTAAACAACTTATATGCGAGGTATTCTCTGAGTACGTAATCTTCTTTGTCCTTACCAGAGCTGCATTGAGGAACAAGTTTTAACTTAGTTATTTTGTTCAGATCAGTGTAACCAAAATTCGCTTTTTTAAAATTCAGTTCAATTGGAGCAAACATGCAATAACGGTTGCGGAATACACCGCGAGTCCTTAGTCTGACACTTTGAATAATTGAATCTGTTTTATTAAAGTTGAATGTTATATCAGCTTTCAAATAATCTTTCTTTGGTTTTGTTCTAAAGTAAGTTGAGAGATCGAAACGCAGAGATATCTCAATAATCTTATCCTCTTCAAAAAGCCTGAAACTTTTTTTTGATGAATCTGAAATTGCAATCTGAGCCAGCAAAAAATCATTCTTGTTGATTAAGGGCAAAACAAGAAAAGCAACAATAGTTACCTGAAAGAAAATCCTTTTTTTCATATTGTATCAAATATGAGGTGAAATACGACTACTATCTGATTTCCTTTATGTTGTTAATAGTAAATTTAAACAAATTAATTTGAATTCAGAGTTTCTATCGGAATTAAATTGCTTTTAATATAACTATGGATTAATTTTGATTAAGAAGTATTAAGAACTCTCATGGTCGTTTTGAAAAATCCTTAGTGCGATGTCAGGCATTATTCCGGGTTATATATACGATATTTTTATCAGCTACCGCCAGAAAGACAATAAATATGATGGCTGGGTGACTGAATTTGTTGACAATCTGAAGCGGGAACTGGGGGCAACTTTTAAAGAAGAGATCAGTGTCTATTTTGACATTGACCATCATGATGGACTTTTAGAGACACACGATGTTGATGCCTCCCTGAAAGAGAAACTTAAATGCCTTGTTTTTATTCCGGTTATTTCAAGAACCTATTGCGATCCCAAATCTTTTGCGTGGGAACACGAGTTTAAAGCATTTATTGAACAAGTCTCCAATGATCAGTTTGGATTGAGGATACCATTACCAAACGGGAATGTGGCCAGCCGTGTACTTCCTGTCCGAATTCATGAGCCGGATATTTCAGATATTAAATTGTGTGAATCGGTGCTGGGAGGAGCGCTTCGCGGAATTGATTTTATTTATAGATCTGCAGGAGTCAACAGACCATTGAGAGCCAGTGAAGACCGCCCTCTCGATAATCTGAATAAAGTTTACTATCGCGACCAGATCAACAAAGTAGCAAATGCAATTGATGAGCTTATAGGAAGCTTAAAAAGAATCCAGAACACCTCACATTCAGAAAGCTGGTCATTAATTGAATCCGTGGACCAAAAAAACAGGGCCATTATTCTTGGTGATGAAAGTCATAAAACCCCGGGTCTTCAATTTCAAACTAATGGAAAAATTCAGAAAAAAGACACCGGCTGGTTACAAAAACAGGGTGGTTATTGGATTAAAAACAATTATAAGTACATCTTTTCAATTTTGTTCATCGCTTTAATGGTTGTACTGGCATTTGGCAGAAAGGGGTCATTCAGCTTTTTAGGTGCAGGTAACTCTAAAAGAGAAGTTGCAAGAGCATACGTCAAAAAAGCAAAAGTATATATTGATAAAAATGAGTTTGAACCTGCAAAAGCAGAGCTGGATCTTGCATTTTCAAGTGATCCAAAATACTCGTATGCATGGAGCTCCCTGGCTGCATTAAGTTATAAACAGGGTGATTTAAAAAATGCAGTAATGCAAACCATTAAGGCGATTGAATATGATCCCAAAAATAGCGGGGCAGCATATAATATGGCTTATGCCCTTGACGACAAGAAAGATTATCACCAGGCAATTATATGGTACAAAACAGCAATTAAGATAGATTCAACGCTTAAGAAAGATTCAACAATAGTTCCTGCATACAGTGCACTTGGCAGATTATATAATAATATTAATCAGCCTATTGATGCAATAATAATCCTGAATATAGCCAGGGAGAAATATCCTGGTTCGAAGTATATTTACCTTGTGTATAGAAATCTTGGCAACGCCTATTTAATGCAGGAACAACCTGATTCAGCTCTGAAATATCTTGAACTTTCAAATAAAATCAAGCCTCAGGAAGCTGAGACAAACCTGTACCTGGCAAAAGCATACGAAGCTGCCGGAAAGATAACCAGGAGCATAGATCTTTGGCAAAATTATATTGATTTAGAGACGGATTCAGTAAAGATTAATGATGCAAAAAGGCATTTAAAGGAAATTACAATCAGGCACCTTCAGGAAATAATCAAATAATGTTCGTTAATTTCCAATTTTGAACAAAAAAAAAGCGGAAGTAAATACCTCCGCTTTTTTAATCAGTTTACGTTTTTTTACCGGGGTTTGATAAGCATAATTTTACCTACCTCTACCACGTTGCCTGCTCTAAAGAGTACAAAATAGGTACCATAAGGTGCATGGGTTCCATCGCCATATGTCCCATTCCACGAAGCTGTATAACAGCCTGATTGCATAATCTCATCAACAAGCGATTCGACTAACTTGCCGTTTATGTCATAAATCATAATTTGTACTTTAGTCGGGGCCTCATTTTTTTCAGCTACATTGTAATTAATTGTGATAGTTTGGCTGAAGGGGTTTGGATAAATAACCCCGAGTCTGGATACTGGTATCAAACCCTGATTTACTTGTGCAGTATCGGCAAGAGAAGGCTCTGACAGGGCTGACTTAGTGCCCTTAAGCTGATTAATAAGTGCAGTAGCTGAAATGACCAATGCATTACCTTGTGCACTAGTGATCTGTTTATTTTTAATGTAAGTATTAACCAGAACGTTAAATGCTGTTAAGTCTAATATTGCAAGGTTTGGCCTGTTAGCGTTAATATTCCTTAATGCGCTATTTAGTGTAACAATAAGCGCATATCCGCGCAATTTTGTTATATTACCATTATTAATCATATTCTGAATGGAAATAATTAAATCCCCGATTGTTTTTGCTGGAGTGATCGGACCACAACAGATTGCAACAGTAGTGATTTCTCTATTACCGGTAGAAGCTTTTGTATCAATTACATATAGCTTATCGGACTTTGCACTTAGAACCATACCCTTAGGAGCATTTCCTACCGGAATCTTATTATGAGGAATCAATGTCAAACCTAATATGGCAGATCCGTTTGTAGTTCCGGATCCTCCGACACCAATCTGATATACCAAGAGCTGATTATTATTGGTATCAGTCATATAAACGAATATGGCATCACCACTGGCTTTAACATCCGAGACCTTGGTGCCGGTACTTACATTGGCTATAACAGCTTCGGAATAGTCTCCGTTATCAGGATGCAAATTGACTACCAGTACGTGGCCCTCTTCGGTCGTTATCATAGCAAGCCCTGCATCAGGAATAACTGCCACCCCATTTGTTTTTGTCCCTGAACTGACATTGGCTATTATACCGTTGTAATCCTTATCCTTTGGATTAGAATCTATGATTTTCAGACCATCATCGCCTGTAACCAGAACCATTGCTCCATCGGGAGTAATTGTTGCATTATTTAACTTTGTCCCCGTGGTGACATTTGCAACTACATGATCAAATCCTCCGCTGCTGGGATCTACATTGATAACAGACATAGTCTCGGAATAATAATTTGCTACATACACCCTATTACCGTCGGGAGTTGATACTATTCCATACGGTTCAATCCCCACAGGAATGGTTTCAATAACCTTATTATAGGTGCCACTTGTCGATACCAGATCTATTACAGAAACAGTGTGGGAATTGAAATTTGTTACATAGGCCCTGGTTCCAAGAGGATTAATATCGATATTCATAGGTGTGCTGCCAACTGTGATAGAAGTTGTCTGAAGGCTGTTCAGGCCAACAGCAGTGACTGTACCCTCATTGGGGTTGGTCACGTAAGCATAAGCACCATCAGGCGTTACATCAGTACTATGTGTTGATTTTGTGCCCGTGGAAGTATTTGCAATTATGTTGCTGCAAGGATCAAGAGACTGCGGAATTATATAAAAATACATCGTATTGTCTGAGGCTGTCCCGTTAACTTTCACCTGAACCGGTCCTGAAGTGGCTGACAGCGGCACCTCAGTCGTCAGAGTGGTAAGAGTAGCCGTTTTTACAGGTGCACTAAAACCATTGAATGTAATTGTGTTATTTGCAGGATTTGGATCAAATCCACTCCCTGCAATTGTGACTTCCGCACCTGCAACTCCGCTTGCAGGATCCAGATAGAGGATATCAGACACTGTGGCATTTGGCGCAGTCGTAAATGTATTTGTTATCGGAGCGTTTTTGAGCGACAGACTCGGCTGTGATACATCCATTATCCCCGCAGTTAAGATAACCGTATAGGTCTGGCTGAAATTCAGATTTGAGCTTGGCCTGAAAACCACCCGAGAATTTTCATTTAAAAACTCGAAGGTTCCCTGAACCGGTGTTGTGCCCATAAATACTTCAAATGTGCTTGAATTAATGAGGTAGGTATTTATCGGTTCTGAGAAATCAACCACGACAGGTGTTGTTACAGGTACTCCCGTGCTGCCATAGACCGGGCCAAAATAACTGATTGTCGGAGCTGCCTGTGGTACGGTTGTGAATGAGACTGAACTGCTGCTTACCATTTTATTCCCCGAGAGATCGGAAATACTATTAGGTAGTCTTATAGTGTAAGTTGTCCCCTCCCTCAGGCTTCCTAAAGGAGTGAATATAACCGACATATTTTGAGTATCCCAGTTAAACGTACCGCTTACCGTTTTTAATACACCAGCATCAGTAAGAGTGAAGCCTTTCTCCACTGATGTTTTATTCATGGGTTCTGAAAAGAAAATCTTAATATTATCTGTTATAAATACATTAGTAGCTCCATTGGCAGGTATCACTTCATTTACCTGAGGTGGAGTATTGTCTTTAGAAATGGTTGTGAAGCTCTGCGTGAATTCGGGTTGCAAAAGATTCCCTTTCAGGTCCTTAACTCCTCCTGTAACATGAAGAGTATAAACAGTGCTATATTTTAAAACGGAATCAGGATCAAACATGACTACATTAACACTGTCTCCAAGGACGGTATAACTTCCTCCATAAGTTTTGGTGCCATCTGATAAATAGCATGTTCCGGTTGAAAGAGTTGTCTCATCAACTGGCTCCGAGAACCTGATACTGAAGTTTGATAAAATATTAATCAAACTACCTGAAACATCAGTAGCCCTGGCTTTTACAACAAACGGAGGGGTAAGGTCCTTATTGGTAATAAGGTTTATACCTTGAGTTGTTTTCCCGGCAGAAACGCTCACCGGTGATTTAGTATCAGTTGTTTCAGTAGATGACTCACTGGTACCACTATAGAATTCACCCGGATAATCTGTATAAATTGTGTTTGCATATATATATGGACTTATATTCCCGGGTCTCAGGTTATAGCCGTTTACATTTCCATCAAGTGGTTCAATATAAATATAATATGATCCGGGGATCAATCCCGGAACCAGATAATTACCCTGTGCATCGCTATAAGCATGAACAGAATCCTGTCTGGACGTACTGATCGCATATACAATCGCCCCAGCTACCGGTTGCCCTCCATAGCCATAGGTAATGTTGCCGGATATCGAACCATAGGTAGTGTTATATGAGGTACTTGGATAGCCATAGCTTGCCCATGATATATCATCCTGTTCGAGAGTTCTGACTTTTGTCCCTGAACCCATGGTATAGAACATTGTTGCACCAACCACACCACTGTGCAACAATCCAAGAACATGTCCGATCTCGTGTGTGAGAACACTTTGAATATCAAAATATCCCATATTTTTGGCATTATCTAATATTCCAAGGCTATAATTGATACTATTAACAAACTCAGGATTAACGACAATATCAGCATCTATTATCTGAGCTACCTGCGTTGTCGGATCTATCTTCAAAGTTTTAGCTGCGACAGCAAGTACCCCATAGCTAAACGGGAACTGGTCATCCTCGAAAGAAACAAGGTTGACTCCGTCATTTGCATTGGCATATTTTGCTGAAGTTGTACCTCCATCGGTAAAAGTGATAGCAGCCGTAGGAATTGCTGCCCATGTTGCGAATGCAGCACGAACAGCATTCAGGTCGCTGCCATCTGTAATATTGGGTACCCCATCTGCATTGAGTGTATAACGAAGCGTACTTGATCCAAGTTTCTGATCCTGGAACCCACCGAGTGCTTTTGAAAACTCTGAAGTGTTCCCAAGAGGATCAGTTGCAGTCACGGTAATTACAGTTCCTGATGAACTTGTTATTGAAAACGTCGCATTAAATGATGCATTTCCAGAGCCATCAGTTGTAACAGTATTTGAACCCAGATAATTCTGCCCTTCTCCGTAACCGCTGCCATCAGCCAGTTTACTGGCGAAGAACTGAAGATTATAGGCTTTTGATGTTCCGCTGTTTAAAGTTCCGTTAATTGTAACAGATCCGGTGCTGGAAATGACTGAGCTCAGAACCGGGTAGTTCTGGAGGTTGTTTGGTCCGGTATCAGCGTCTCCTGTATCATTAGAAGTCACTCCGTTACCACCCAGATCAATGCCAAGACCACCATTTGAGTAAATTGAGTTTGAAGTGATCAGATTTCCAGTGGCGCCATTGCTAAGAATTGAAATGCCTGCACCTTTATTACCGGATATAAGATTTCCATCACCAAAGTTGACACCTCCAATCTTGTTGTTGGAAGATCCATTAATTATTTCTATTCCATTGCCTGAATTTCCTTCAGGTGATTCTCCCATAACATCGACCCCTATATAATTTCCAAGAATTATATTGCCACCGGAATTGGTGATTTGAATTCCGTCTCCCGCGAACCGATTAATTACAAGTCCTTTTACAGTACAACTGCCACTTCTTATAGTCAGGCCATTTGATCCCGTACCTGCATTAGTTCCGTCAATCTCAATGAGTAATATCGGACTTGTAGCAGAAGCACCTGGTTGAGAATAGCCGTCGATTATCACAGGATCAGTTATTGTTGGTAAGGCAGTTTGCGGCTGAATGGTAAACGGCCCGTAGCCGGGAATACTGAATGTGATAATGTCAGTACCAACAGTTGAATTAGCATAATTCATTGCATATCTTAAACTTCCGATGCCGTCGTCATTGACATTGGTGACAATTAATGGATTGATTACTTCGTTTAAGACCGTAATAGTACCTGTGGCTGTTTTGTTACAGGTGCCTGTGGTTGTTATTGCATAATTAAATGTACCTGATACTGATGGTGATCCACTGATAGTGAATACTCCTGCATTATAATTACCAATTACTCCTATTGGTAAACCTATTACTACTGCCCCTGTTCCGCCCCCCATAACTGAATAGGTGATATTTGAAATAGGCTTATTAATTGCAAGTGTCTGATTATTAGTGCCTACTCCTGATGTTAATGTAATGATTGCATCAGGATTAACCGTAATTGTTCCGGTCACCGTTGCTATTCCGCAACCTCCTGTCAGCGTTACCGTATAGCTGTACGGACTGCCTGCTGATACACTCGGCGAACCACTGATTGTCACCACATTCCCCGCCCTTGCACCTGTTACTCCTGTCGGAAGACCCGCAAAGGTTGCTCCTGTCGCTCCTGTTGTAGAGTAAGTGATATTCGCTATTGTCGTATTGATACAAACTGTCTGTGCATTGGTGCCTGCTGCTGAGGTGAGACTGACTGTATTATTAGGATTGACTGTTATGCTCCCTGTTGTGGTTATTACTCCGCAACCGCCTGTAA
>PMIJ01000020.1 GCA_003157015.1 Bacteroidales bacterium | reverse complement strand
ACTTGCTGAGCAATTAGCTAATAATGCATCTGCATACATACAAACTCATAAGGAACTGGGAAATCAATTGAAAGCAGACGTAATTAATCAAAATGACAGCAACGTGTTAAAAAATATCACCAAATCGGGAATTAATACTATCAGCGAAAACATGGTATTACAATCATTCAAACTTATCGATACAGCCAGTATAATGATTAAGGCAGATATTGACAATTCGAATAAGTTGCTAGGACTAGGTTGGCACTGTATCGAAGTTAAACATACAGATAGCACTAATACTAAAAATAGTAACACTGGAAAAGAATTCAAAAATAAATTTAGGTGGGTGCCTGTTAATTTTCATAAGTATAGCATTTTCGGTTGGCTGATAACCGCTTTAGCTATCTCGCTCGGTGCGCCTTTTTGGTTTGATTTGCTGAATAAATTTATTAATTTGAGAAATGCAGGTAAAAACCCAGATAACCCTGCTGTTCAAACAACTAAGAGCAGTGAAGTTCCTAATGTGAAAAGAGTAGGCTAATAAATAACCTTTATGAAAGTTGTTGTAACTAAGAATTTGAATATAAGGGTTGGTGCCCCAAGTGTGAATGCACATTGCTATAACTATTTAACTCAAGGAACAACAATTGAAGTAGAAGATAAGCCTGTAAGAGGAGACTTTTATGATGGAATCAATTTATGGTATAAAGGACTGGATGATAGTTACTATTGGAGTGGAGGAATAACCTCTTCCTCTACCTTAATACCTACGGAAAACAAGCAATCATTCAACTGGTTTATAGAATTAGGAATTGAAACTATTTGGAAAACATATAAAGAGCAGGGTGAAAATGTGAGTGTAGCTTTATTGGACACAGGATATAATATTTTAAATGCTGATCTATTTCCTGCCATAAAAGATCAAGAAGTAATAATAAATTATCCTGATACTCCTATCTGCAATAATATAAATGATTTTGATGGACATGGTACAAGATGTTTGTCAATTATTGGGGCAAGAAATTTATATCAGTATAATATTGGAATAGCACCTAAATGCCAATTGCTCGTTGGGAAAATAAGTTGTGAAATGGAATTAATTGATCCTAATTCTATTTTAACAGGAATTAAATGGGCTATCGAGAATAAAGCTGATGTTATTTCAATAAGTT
The DNA here is from genome assembly GCA_003157015.1 of Bacteroidales bacterium. Taxonomy (GTDB): domain Bacteria; phylum Bacteroidota; class Bacteroidia; order Bacteroidales; family VadinHA17; genus LD21. The sequence continues at coordinate 13,732 of PMIJ01000020.1, read as the reverse complement.
TTGGCCATGTATTTGATAATCAGGATCAGCAATCCGATTTCCAAAATACATTGAAAGAAATAGTTGCGGGGAAGAACGTATTGATCTTTGCTTCTGCTGGAAATAATATAAGATCTGATCCAGCATTTGGAGAAAACTACCCAGCTTCCTTTCCAGAATGTATTTCAGTAGGAGCAACTAACAATGGTGTATTTGATAATACAACTTTGAGAAGTATTTTTACAATTATTCATGCCCCAGGAATTAATATTGAATCGTACGATTTAACAAATAAACCGACGCCTGAATCAGGCACAAGTTTTTCTACGCCCATTGTTGCGGCCATAGTAGCTTTAGGCATTTCCTATAGCAGAAGGATACATGGTAATTGGAAGCCGAATGATATATTAAATAAATTATATAATACTGGAACGCCATTATTTGATAACAGAAAATTGATTAATCCTTTAGAATTTTTTAAACAACTTTAATAAATACTCAAAATATGAAAAAATATTTATTAGTATTATTCTTCATATCAATTAATATTCTTGCAAAATCTCAGAGATCAACTTATTATGATGCTCTCTACTTAGATCAGAAGCTAAAAAGTAGTTTACAAAAGAAAATAATTTTAAATAAGGATGTCTTACAGTTGCTCTCAGCGTATTATTTGAGTAATGATACAATTTCTATTAATCAAAATCTTCTAGATAAAAATCCGTTTTTTAAAGATCTGTTTCGTGATCAAGCAGCAAATTCAGGTGGTAAAAACTATATAGGCAATGCAATTTCAAGTGTTGGTGGGCTTAATGTAACAAACTTTGCGGATGGGATGGCAAAATTCATTGTTAAAAGGACAAAACAGGAATTATCAATAGCTTTTTTTGAAAAATTTAAAAAAGATATGGATAGTCTTAAACAATTTCAAATTTTATTCCCAGCTACATTCAACGCATTCAATGTAATTGATAAAGAGATATATAATTATTCAGCCTATCTGGATTTGCTTCATGATTCTTTTCAAAAGGATCTGGCTCTTTTACTTTCTAACATTGAGAAATTGATTAAAGATAAAAGTATGGATATTGTTTTTCTAAAATATCCTGAAATTCGTGTTATACTATCTGATGCTATTTATATTACCGATGAATTTAGCGAAGGGAAGCATCCTGGCGATGTTCTACATAATTTTATAACATTGCAAGCAGATAGCAACTCTTTAATTAAAATTGAGCCAAATCTCTATCCTTCTTTACGAGTTTTTGATTTGGTTTCTCAATCATTACGATCAAGACAATCGGACCAATACTGGGTAAGTACTGATTCTCTTAAACTTTTGCTTGACGATGTTACTTTTAATTTATATTTAGGATTATTATATCAACAAGCATCTCAATCTCATATAGTATTTGGCAATACATCTTTTTTAGAAATTTTAAAAACCTCTAAAGACAAGACAAAACCATTTAAGGATTATTTGAATGGTTTAATTTCAAAGGGTAAAAATGCGAACTTTTATTTTAAAGCAATCAAAGAAAAACAACTTACAGGTAAAGATAAACCAACATATCAGGATTATTATAGTTTATACGATGCCACAATTAATGTTTTAGAAAACCTAGTTCAATTTCCAATATTATCAAATAAATATGACACTACCAGATTAGATGAATACTTTAATGCTGCGAAAAGCCTTGGAAACATTTATGTTGATATTTATGAAAAACAATATTCATCAGCTATAGTTGAATTTAGTAATACTTATTCCAATTTGATACTAACGAAAGTTGGAAACGAGATAAAATATGTTTCTGACAGAATTGATTCGGTAAAAAACAAAATAGGAGCTGAAACAGACGCCTTAAAGAAAAAAAGACTTGAAGTAGAAATGAAAACACTAGAGCAAGAATTAAAAAAATTGAAAGGTATACAAGAGACAAGTTCGATTATACTAAAATATGGTACTTTCGCTGCGACAATAGCTAAAGCTGAGAACAGTGATGATGTTCAGAATGCTATAGAATCAATTGCTTTACCAGCAGGTTCTTCAAGAGTTAAAAGGGAATCTAAAACTAATATATCAATAAATGCTTACTGCGGTTTCTTTGGAGGACGAAATTTTGGATCTAAATCTGCCTATAATTCTTTTGGAATAACTGCTCCTGTCGGAATTGCTGCATCATTTGGGATAAAACATTCTTCTCTCTCAGCATTTGTCTCATTAATAGATTTAGGTGCCATTACTGCATTTCGGTTTAAGAACGATACCACCACTGTATCAAAAATACTATTGAAAGATATTGTATCTCCAGGATTATTCCTTTCGTGGGGGCTACCAAATTGTCCTATTTCTATAAATGCAGGTTGTCAATTAACTCCATTACTATCTTCAGTTAGCTCTTCGGGAAATAGTACTGAAGCAAGAATGTTCAGATTTACGCTAGGACTTTGTGTAGATATTCCAGTCTTAAACTTATATAATCGTTCTAAATAAATCGAGTACTAAATGCTTTCTATAATCTAGTGTATTAAAAGATGACAATGATTTTTTTCATTAAAAGGAGTGATAAGTTGTTAATCAGACTATTTATTTACTACCGTATAGTATAATTCTAATTCTCTTCATCTTAACCTCATTTCATTTTGTGTTTATGGAAAATTATTGATATAAATCCTTATAAAGAAAAATACTAGATGAATAGATTAAAAGTTGCTTTAATATTAGGGAATAAACCAGATTTTAATGAATATGCTTTAAAGTATTTCATACTTTCTTTGAATAAAAATCAAAATACTTACGAGTTTTATTTCCCTTATATTAAGAAGTTTGAAGTTGCTGTTGGAAAAGAAGATCCTCAAAATTGNNAAGATTATTTTGCATACCCTGATAAAATAGGTGCAGTTATTACGACCTATCATTGGCAAAAGAAATACTCACCTCCATCTTTATTTGAATATCTAATAAGCAGTATTTATTATTGCCTTATTTATTCTCAAAAAAAACCATCTTTTTCAATCTCATCTAATAGTAATACTTCATCTTCATTTGATGTCCATGATGATACGAGAGGGTGCTATGCTGATGCTGCAACAGACAGGAATGATAATAGAATTGATGTTGCAATGGGGTATATTTGTGATTATCATAAAGAAATCATAATTTCTTATTATGGGATTGACTATTATAATGAAACAATGAAAATTCTAGAAAGGAAGTGGATAGGTTATTTGGATGATAAAAATAGTATAGCGTACAATTTAAAGCACTATTTCAATTTCAATATAAACAGAGATTCAGGTTTTAATAAGACACTTTGGGAAAATATTAGAGGTAAATTTTATGATGTCCCTGGATCCTTGTTATCTGAAGCATTTAAAGCTATCCTCTTAGCGCTAATTGTTATTCTTTTAGTATGGCTTGGTATAAAATCTTAAATGTTCGTATTGCACTCTTTATTTTACACATTCACGGATACAATTTTTTTACAGTCGAATTTCTTGTCCTTTTAAGACACTTTCTCATTCCTTTAAGTATTCTGAATTAAAGAAATGCATCATTGCCATCAAGGGCAGACAAAAATCGTTATAGTGTATATATAGTTCTTAATCAGTGTTTTAATTATTTATGTTTTAGTATGCTAATTGCATACCATCACAACCAGCAAACCTGTAGTACAAAATAGATTTGAGTTAAATTTAACTAAGGTTTAATTTTGAAACAACGTTATAAGAGAATGTCTAAGAACGCTAGCAAGATGGAGACATTCAAAATCCTATTCTGAAATGATCTTAAAAAAAAGAAGAATATGATACGCTTAACTTCTAATCTAAAGTCGATCTCTGTCATCTTTTCCAATTTTGTAATTCCCATTTCTCTAATTATTGGAGGAATTTGGACATTAAACACTTTTTCTAAGCGAAAGGAAGAGGCGGCATTACTTGTAAAGATTGAGAATATTAAATCACTATATTCAACTGACAGACATGAATTTTTTCTTCATATTGAAGTGATTATTAATAATACTGGTAACAGAGATCTTGATCTGTTGTACCAAAATGCAACGATTAAAGTTTTTAAGTTCAACCCTGAAAATAATGGATCATTAACTTTAATGAACCAAAATACTGGACTTGTATCTCATAGTTCTCTATATACAGGCAGAATTCGACCAAAAGATGAACAAAAAATGCCATACTTAATTGAGATAGAGGGACCTGGTATTTATTTTGTTGAGTTTTCAATTGACGTTGATATGAAAAAGTATTATAAAGGAATTTTTAAACCCGATCAAGGCCCAGAAATAAAAACATGGGTGGATGGTACTTTTATTAAGGCGGATAAAAGGGACTTTAAATGACAATCCAATAGATTGTATTTTGGGATATATTTGATTGGCTTAAAAAGTATAACAACTTACCACCTTAAATGCCCATTTATGGCAATTATTGTATAATGCAGTATATCTATTAAATACAATAAGTTCATAAAACTGCCTATGGCTATTTCTAGCCTGTTTTAGACGTTTTCAATATCCTTATGTTTAACAAAAATGATTCTCAGTAATGATTTAAAATACTAATAATAAGCTATTTAGAATGAACATTGTTCATTTGTATTTTAACATACTATTTAGCACCTAAATTATTTTAAAGGCACAGCCTACTACATTAGGATATTTTTATTAACCGTTAACTTTTCTTATTATGAATGACACAGCTATTCTTTACATCTGCATTATTGTAAGCGTTATCGGAATTCTCTCAATAGCCAGAATTGTTTATTTTGGAATGGTTATTCATAGAAATCAAGTATTCAGAGGGCTTGATTATCCTCATTTTTGGGAGGAGATAATGATGAGATTTTCTCAGAACAATCAAAATAAATTTGAAGATTTTCCTAGGCATGTTGTTAGTGCTTATAATGAATATTTGGAAAGGAGGAATGAGTTCTGGTCAACTTATGGCCAAGTAATAATAATAGGTTGATAATAATTGTTTTGAGCTTGTTATTGTCTACAAAAGCTATTTCAGCAGAAGCAGGGCTACCAATTCTTTCAAGAGTTTCAGGTTTTGCAATTGCCAAAAGTGTATCTGCATCGAAATCAATAAATTTGTCACAAGATAGACCAAGAGGTTAATCTAAATTGAGTCGTCTGAAATATAGTTATTCGGGCTACTCTCTATTTCATCTATTGGAGGTAATCTCGGTTGGGTGGGTTTTTATATACTCAGATATTATGAAAACTTATAAATTCTGATCTAAACTAATTGATTTTTTCTAATTATCAACATGTTCCTGGAAAAGTTCATTTTTGACTCCCTCCCGAACCTATTTTCCAATACACAACCAATCAACTATTTATAAACTTCAGGAAATTAAGTACCTCTTTTGGTTCACCTGCTTGCCTCATATTTGAGCCATTTAAAAAGAAAACCTCCACAACAGATGCGGAGGTTCTTAATTATATTTTGTAAGATCAATCTAAATAACCTTGATATGTCCAGTATTGACGCGCATGTTTATTACCTTTATCTTTGTAAGAAGTTGTCACAATACCAAATGTTTTGACTAATGTAAGGAAAAATCATTATTGATCGCATCCTTAATATTATTGTTTGAAATGAAATCCTTGGTAAAATCATAGACTTAAATTTGTTACAATAAAGAATTTCTGATTCAAATTAACTAATTTAGTGGTATACTTTTTTATTTATGGAATATGAATACGACTATACAAGAAAAGTTAAATTATTATTTTCCGAAGTTCATATCAAAAATAGATAAAGCTTCAGATGAATATAAGGCATTATATTCTGGAATAGATTGTTTAATGAAAAAGGATCTTTCTTTGGCTAAACTAAATCAACTACTGAATCTTTGCTCTCGACCTGGGATTAGTTATGGATTTTATAAGTATTACTTCCTAGCTGTTCCAATAACACATCCTTATCCTGTAAATCTGATCGAAACGAAATTAGTTATTGATGATCTAGCTAAGAGAGATCGTATTACAGATGTCGATCAACTGGAATGGGGGCTTAAAAGAATAATGTATGATGCTCTATTATACTTTGGGAATTTTTTAAAAGCATTTTCAAAGCTGCATTCAATGAGTTTTGAAGATATAGCTGATTTTTTCAAAGACAAAAGATTTGATACAGAGAAACTATTAATGAGAGGAACGATTGAGAATCCACAGAGGATTTCAAAGGATGATAGGTTCTTAATTTCTGAGATGGCATGCAAAACGTATGAAGAAATAACTAAAATTGATGAAACTACTCATGTTAGAATTGCCATTGAGGCATTTAAAGAACTTGAAATAGCAAAACAGGGAGTTACAGCTAGAATATTGAAAATAAAAGCTAAGGATATAGCTGAAAAAAATAATCAAGGATTATTGATAGATCTTTTACTTGATGAATCTGAAGACATTATTAAGAGTATTGATGACGTTAGGAATATGTATAGTGGACAATTTGAGAAATTTAAAAAAGCCAGAAATATTGCATTAAAAAATACAAGGCTATATCTGTCTGTAATTAATGACCTTGATCTTTACATAGCTACTTCCATGAGAACAAGAGATGATTTTAGAGAGGTGGCAACTTTGTCTGAAACAATTCTTAATTCTGATAAACTTAGAGAGTTCAATCTTAGATGTTTTGATCCAACATTGAGTGCCGCAAATCATCATGAGGATAAAGGATTAATAGAGTGTCTAATGGTTAAGCGAGCTAAAATATTAATATACTTTGCCCAACATAAAGAAAGTCTTGGTAAAGTAAGTGAATATGCGATGGCTCTTTCTCTTGGGACACCAGTTATTATTATTTGTCCTGAAGATGAAAAAGGAAAGGAACTTCTAGATTTTTATAAAAATAAACATCCATTAATGAGATTAGTAGATTTTAAAACAGGAGTTGTTAATGGTGCACTTATAACAAATAAAATTGATATGGTTATTGAGCTTATTTACAGAATTTTATCAAACAAAATGGAATACAATTTAGAAAAGAAAGAAAATAGGGAAGCATATTATTTACTCAAAGAAGCTTTAACTGGAAGTACTTGCAGAATCATAACGGATGATAAAATGCTAACTGAAACTTTCTGGAATTATTACAGTCCAGATTAGTTTCTCCCTAAAGTTAAAGATATGATAATTGTGCATCAAAAATTGGCACTATATTGTCAAAAAATGCCAAACTTTTCACTTAATTGATCAGCTGCTAAAAATCTTTCATTGCGTTCAAGTGATTTTTTAGGAATAGGCACTTCATGAGCAATTCTACCTATCGTGGATTTTAATATCGGTGGACATGAGCAAACACTTTGATAACAATCTAAGCAACAACCCGGATAGTTTCTTGCAAGGGATTCATTTAAGACTTTTCCAAATGTGTTATTGTTTTTACTATCATAAATATTCTGGATTCTCATTAACCATGCAAAAACATCACATGCTTCACTAAGAAAATAGCCAGGTTCATCTGGGAAAACCCTTATCGCTTCTGATAGTTCCCCTAATTCTTCAACAAGTCTTGCAAATACTGGCTTGTAATCATCAGTTGAAGTAACTTGATATATTGATTCGAACATCAATTGCCAATCTCCAACAGATTTTGGTTTATTTACTAACTTACCACTCTTCTTTAAGGCTGGCCAATCTGGTCCTTTCTTCTGTGATTTTTTTTCTTTACAAATTCTATCAACATGTGGATTAAGTTGACAATACGGACAGATTGATGGAAATTTATCCCAGAGCATTTCTTCTACACTATTAATGCCAAGTTTACCACATAAAGCAAGCCACCAAGCAATAGCTTTAGCCATATAATTCTTGGGATCAATGTTTTCCTTTTTCTTTTCGCTAGCAAGCAGACTCAAACCTCCAATAACTTCAACTAAATGTGAAAATGTTTGCGCAACCCCTTGATAATAATTTCTATTCCAATATATTTTGTTGATTGTTAGATACCATTCATCTAGTCTAAAATTACTGAATTTTAAAACCATCTCATCAGTTAATTCGTGTTTATATGATAGTTTTTTTTGGTCCCGGATGAAGTCTCGATTAAGTTCCTCTATAGTTGCGCCGTATTCATCAGGGTAAATTGCAACTTCTATTCCAGCTTCTCTTAACCTAGAAATTCCTTTACCCGAAATTTTGTTATTTGGATCTACCATGCCAATCCAAACTTTCTTAACTTTTCTCTCAATTAATCTTTCTACACAAGGCAATTTTGGATGATTTCTTGTTGTACAAGGTTCAAGGGTTGTAAATAAAGTTGACCCAGCTAAAGTTTCTGATGGAAGTTTCTTTTCAAGCAAAGTATATTCAGCATGATCTCCTGGACCCAATTCACCTCTATATGCACTTCCTAATATTTTATCGTCTTTTATAATAACAACGCCAACATAAGGATGTACTTTTGCATCCTCGTTCTTTGAATCTCTAGCATCTTCTATGCTTTTTAAAATCGCTTTTCTTTCTATTTCAGAAATTTTCATATAATTAACAATTAAGGTGTAACGAACCTATTCTTAATTAAAGTTAGCCAAAATTTAAATACGTTGAAGAACTATTTAGTTGATATTAAATTAAATAATTAATTCACATTGAAATTATAGAGATTATTTTAATAATTGTCCTTTTTGGTATCGATATTCTTACTTTTTTGTTATAAGTAATATCTGGGCGCATTGCAGCATATGTCGGTGTAAGCATGTTGACTTCCCAAACCTCTTGATAAATCTAGTCCATTAATGTTTATACTTTTAAAAAATATACTCTTTAATAAGGAATGAGTGAGAATTGTTACTTTTTAATAGGAACACTTTTTATGAACTTACAATAGGTATCGCTCTAATTTAATGTACTATTGTTTCCAAATGTTATTTTAACGCAAACAGTCCAGCAAGTATGTAATGGCTTGTATTTCCTGGAATAAAGTTTGGAATTGATTCATCTTCAAGTTTTGATAATCTCCATTGTAAATGTTTACAAAACCCATCTAAATCAGGAACTACTGTAAAATGATTTATTCCTAGAATGGTTAAACTTTTGCGAATTTCAGCAAATTTTTTGCCTTGAATTTCTACCTTGGTTAGTTTATGACTAAACACATTATGCGATTCAAATTTAATAATTTTCCCTCCTTCATTAATTTTATGAACCGTAAACGCTCCAGCTTGGGCCGAAATTCTTCTTGAAACTACTTTAGGCCGAAATATTTTTGTTATTTTATTGGATAAAGTACCGAATTGTTCTGTGTTAGTTCTAAAATCTTCCATGGCAGCAGCTAAAATCCATACAACCCCATAGTTATAAATACCCTTTATATTTTTATTTGGTGGATTACAAACAGCAAACAAAGAGCTGTCAATGCACTGAATGTCCAGTCTAATAACCTTGTTGGCAGTCCATGATGTTGTGCCAATGCTAATAAATCCCATTCATCTTCTGGTTTAAATTCAGATAAAGGGAGTATCCCTTTCTTAAACTCTTCAAGAATTAGTTTTTCAACGTTATCAATTTCCCCATTTAAATTTAGTCTTGCTAATTTTGGGAGTAATGGCTCGTCTTTTTGTTGCCCTCGAAATAATAAGTCTGATTTATTACCTCGATTCACATTTTCTTCTTTTATTTTCTCAATAAGATCAACAAAATCTTTAACTGAATTAATTTTCTTTATGGTATAGTTAGACATAGTTTTCTCGTTTTAATGTGAAACAAAGTTTTTTACTCAATCTATTTCACGACAGATTAACTCAAAGTGAACCTTTGGTAGATAATTTTATTTTATTAACTCAACATTAATGGCAATTGCTCCCTTGTAATTGAATGCAAGATTGAATTTCACGTTTGAATTTATTTTGAACTTTTCCCATTTCCCTTTATTGGAGTACCTATACATGAAAATTTCATCACCAAAAGCTTCTCTTCGAATAAAAGCGTAATGACTTTCCTGTTTTATTAATACTCCTTTGAAATCTTTTGGATGAGAAAGAACGGTTATAATTCCTCTTGGTCCATTTTTTAGTTCTGGAGAAACTTTAGCATAAGCTAATTCTTTAAAAACCTCCTTTGCTTTTTTAATATCATTAGTTATATGTAGTGCTCTTGCATACCAAAATTGAGCCTCATACCTACTATCTCCTAGAGTAAATGACCTACGATAATAATGAATAATTTCTTCGTAATTTGGATTGTCAGTTTTACTTAACAAATATGCGTACCGAAAATTAACATCTCTGTCATTTGGAATAAGATCTAAAGTCGCTTTTAAAGTATCAATAGCCTTTGGAATTTCGCCATGATTTTCAAGTAGTTTGGAATACCGGAGCGCAATATAAGGACTAGCTTTATTTATAAAATAAGCTTGCTCTAACAATTCGATTGCTTTTGGATGATTATCAATTATTTCATTAAATTTTGCTTCAATTTCAATAAGAAATTCTTCCTCAGGGAATTGTTGTCTAGAAATTAAAAGTATTTTCTCGATTTCTTTTATTCTTATTTCAATTGATTGGCTATTTGGATCCAAGAACAGATCTTGCAACTCAATGATGTTTATCTTTAATAATGTATGGTATGCATGCGATTGGTCTTTATGCCTTTTTATTATCTTATCACACAATAACTTAGCTTTATTTAACAATTGATTTTTTTCTACTCGAATTGTAGTTTTTTCCGCTTTTTTTATACAAATTTCTGCAAAAGAATGAGATATCATTGGATCATCAGGAAGCTGGATATGCGCCTTTGTCAAATATTCTTCAGCCTTGTATATATTTCCTCCTGTAGAATTCATTTCAAATATTGCTCTTTGTTGAAGAAGTTTTGGATTATCTGAGCAGCACTTTTCAGCATAGTCATAAAGGTTTCTTATTCTATTTGGATCTTTAAATATCTCCAAAAGTTGATGAGCATTTGTCATTGAAAGAAATGCTTTCCAATCACTTTTATAATCAATATCTAAGCAAGACAATACTCTCACATATTCATCATATCTGTCTTGTTCTGATTTTAAGACGGTTTCAAAAATAATTTGTGCTATATATTGATGACGTGTAAGATATACAAAGTCGTTAATAAAGTAATTTCTTTCTGCAAATACTATGAATTCTAGTGGTAGAAATAATTTTTCTTTAAATTCATTGAAACTAATATTATGGACTCTACTGATTAATCCTGCCCTTGCTTCTGAACCTAATCTATGAAGTATGGAAACGGTTAAGTATAAAGATTTTGCTTGTATTGTTTTAATATTATTATATTCATCAAGAATTATTTCTTCAAAAGGTTTCCCTCCAGTCGCTTCATACAAAGCTACTAACAGTACTCGCCCGGCTTTCTCTGCTAATTCTTTCTTACGTTCTTCAACGGTTTTATTTTTGAGGAATCCTAATGAGTTATGAATTTCTAATTTATTAATTATCAAGTCTATCTCAGAGGGATTTAAATAAGTCAATGTGTATTCTTCTGTTAGATAATTCTTAATTCGATATTTGTCATTCCAAATATTAATCCTTTCAGTAGTTAATATAGTAACTGGGATCTTATCTTTTGCAGTTCTTTCTAGTAAATCAATTATACTTTTTTCATTATCAATCGCCCTGTCAATAAAAACATAAATTCTTTCCTTCACATAATTATATAATTCAATGATTGGCTCATAACGAAGTGCAGATTCTATTTTAATGTACATGCAGAACTTATCAAATTCAACTGCAGCTTCCCATGCTATTCTTTTAAGTAACACTGATTTACCAGAACCAGCATAACCTTTTATTACAAATAAGAATGAACGATCTACAACTTGATAACCGTCTTCAAAAATCAAGTCAGATAATATTGTATCTTTTAAAGTACGAATTATATCTAAATTTTTTATTATTGGGTCCCAATCTTTAAAAAAGCCTTTGTAAAAAGCATGAGGTTCAATATCTTGTGAAGCGATTGCACTATGAACATATTCAGCTTCAAATCCTAAAAAGTTGTTTAAACTTTCAGTAGGGATTAACTCTTTTACGCTAATCTGGAATTTCTTATATATAGGTTTATCTTGATCTGGAATAACTATAGACAACTGCCTTTCATTTTTTGAAATTTCTAGATCCAGCTTATTAATAAAATCTTCATATGTCAAAAGTATTGTGGTAATTTTCTTCCCTTCCCAGTATCTTGATTCTTGTAGTGAAAAGTCAGGACTTATCATATAAGACCTGGGCCTCCCATCTTTCATATTCTCAATTTCTTTTAAAATTGATCTAATGTTTGGATCCTGATTACTATAACCAATAAATAAAATTGAATAGTCTTTTGCAACTTCTTTTAATTTGAGAAATAATCTATCTCTATTTTTTGTATGTGTAATATATTGATCTGTAGATAATATTAATGGCAAATCTTCATCATTTATATATGAAATGCAACCATGAAGTTTATAATAGGGAACAGTATTTACAGTTTTAAATATTTGTTGCTCGGAAGTATTTCTAAAAACTGGAGAGAGATCTTGTATTTTCGATTTGTTAGTCTGATAGGCTTTTTCTAGAATTTGATCGTAATTTGTTGTAAAAATTGCTTTCCATGGAAATGAAGCAAACTTAATTTGAGAATCATTTGGAGTAAATTCAGCTAAAATTTCTGAAATAAAACTTTGAACTGCAAATAAACCTGCCTCTGATATGGAAAGATCAGAAATAAAGGTTAGGGGAGATCCAATAAATTCTCCACCAAGAAACTTATTTGCAAGTAGTTTACCTAAATCATTTGCCAATGGAATTTTAGCATTTTTGGGATGCTTTGCGGCAAAATTGAATCCTGAACCAAGGAAAAGAACGACATTCCTTTTTTTTATATTATCAACTAAGGAAATTGGAATTTGACTCATATTACCGGTATTATAACATTAAAAATTGCCTAAAATAACTATTCACCTCATTATCAAATTTACGAAACGCCTTATTTAAATGCAATTATTCAAACAACTTTTGAATTTATTAAACAAATTTACTCGGGCGACCAAATTGTACAAACTGGAACAAAAACAAATAAAGTCTTTGCATTATTGTCCCTGTTATTAAGAATTTTATTTAAAGCTCTAGGGCATTCCACGTGTAATGATGTTCTCTTTGGTCACACTGTTTATCTATTCCTGCGAGCGCTATGTTACGGGCTACGCTTCGCCTGCGGAAGCCTCTTAGCCATTCTGTCTATTCGTGTTCTAAAGCCTTCACAGCGCTAATGCAATGATTTGAGCGGTACAACGGTACACACTCAAATCATAATACAGAAGTGGTGTTCGCCCAAGGCTCACTCTAAACAAGTTTTTTACAAAGTTAGCCATAAGTCCTAAAAAAGCTGGGTCCCAGCGCAAACTGCCGACCCACGCAAAAGACTACGCCATAAAGCCGCTACGCTATTTATTGCGTTTCCTTTTGCACTCATTTAGTCCTTCTGGCTGCCGTTCCCCGGTAAAAACTTTGTTTAACTTAAATCTATCACATTATGAAAAACGCACAATCCACCCAACAAACAATCGATTTTCTCCATGTAGCAGAAGTTTCCCTTATCTACGTGACTAAAGTTAAACCTTCGGAGCGCCTCATAGTTAGTTGTTCCAGGGATGCACACAAGATCTTCTTCGACTCCTGGAATCAAAACACGATCGAACACAAGGAAACTTTTAAAATGCTGCTACTCAACAGGGCAAACAAAGTCCTTGGAATTACTACGAT
>PMIJ01000030.1:5196-5688 GCA_003157015.1 Bacteroidales bacterium | reverse complement strand
ATAATCAAAGAATTGTAAGGATTGCAGACCCTACCCGATGCGGACACGCCATGGCGTGTCCCTACAACCACCAATATGTGATATTGTAGGGTCATGCCATGGCATGACCCTCACCAAACAGAAATATGAAATGGAAAATAGTCTCAAATATTGTTAAATGAAACAAATTATTTAATTTTAGAGAGTTCTCTATTTATAACTTGTGCTAGAAAAATAAAATTTCGGTTTTGCCGGGATGAATAAAGATCGAAAGCTTTTAAGATTAGCGGACTGGGACTATAGTTCAGACGGTGTTTATTTCATTACCATTTGTTGTAAAGACAGGCAATCCTATTTTGGGTGTATTAATAACAATAAAATAGTTCTTTCCGAAATTGGATCAATTGCCTCAAAATATTGGTTGGAAATCCCTGATCATTTTCTGCATGTTAAATTGGATGAATTTATTATAATGCCAAATCATATTCATGGGATATTAATTCTGGATTATTC
>PMIJ01000030.1:0-5185 GCA_003157015.1 Bacteroidales bacterium | reverse complement strand
GTTGTCATTAACCAATATAAATCATCGGTAAAACGCTCGTGCAACAAAAACGGATTCGATCATTTTCAATGGCAATCGCGTTTTTATGACCAGATTTTGCATAATGAAAATTCAATTGACAAGATCAGGGAATATATTTTTAATAACCCAAAGAATTGGGCCGAAGATGAATTATATAATTAATAACCATGGGATTATTAAAATTGCAGGAACATGCCTGGTAGAATCACGTCATTAAAGAGACATTTCTGGTAGTGTTACGCCATGACATGACCCTATCATTTCAGGTCCTGATTCAGTTCCTTTTTAATTATTTCCGTCCAGACAGCATAACCCTTTTCGGTAAGATGTAATTTATCATCCCTGAATAATTCATCATTTGGTAGGCCTTTTTCGGTCAGAAATGCATAATAAGTTGATATGAAATATATATTTTTCTGATTGTCACAGATTTTTTTTATAAGTGAATTTGCTTTCTGAATTTCAGGCCAGACTTTCCACCTCGAAACAGTAGGTGTAATTTCGATCCAGAAGACAGGTGTAGCCGGATGAAGTTTACGTATAGTTCTGAGAACGTTTCTGAACAAGGTTGCAACCTCTTCAGGTGATTTGTCCTGACCGGTTCCGGTAATATCGTTGGCAACGAATATCACGATCGCCTTGCATTTATGGGGATTAAAGATCCGTTGGGCATAAACGGCAAAATCGCTGAGTTTTGCTCCTCCATATCCACGCTGAATAACATGGTAAGGAGCCATATCTTCTTCAAGAGATGTCCATAATCTGATGCTTGAACTTCCTGCAAACAGAATTGCATCATCGGGATATTTTTCACTTTTATCGAGCTGTTCAAATTTCTCTATGTCTTTTTCCCAAAACCTGACTTCGGGTAGGCTCTGGTATTTTCCGACAGGGGAACAGGAGAGGAGTATAAAACAAATAACTAAAATTAAATATTTACGCATATATTGAAGTTTTGGTAAAAAACAAAAATACTACTTAACTGTTAAAAAAAATTAAATGTAAGTCATGAGAAAAACTTGACAGATAACTTTATAAATTATTTGCAAAAAAAAGTTAGGTTTGTAAGAATAATACTTGAATCCCAAACTTTCAAACAGGCGAGATGTCAAAAAACAGATTATTTATTACCAAGCCGCTTCCTCAGCTATTCAGCGAATCTCAGGAATCAGGTGGTTTAAAAAGAACTCTTACGCCACTGAATCTTACCACGCTAGGTATAGGAGCTATAATTGGTGCAGGAATATTTGTTCTTACAGGTCAGGCTGCTGCCCAATATGCCGGTCCGGGCATTGTTTTATCATTTGTTATTTCAGGACTTGCCTGCGGTTTTGCAGGTCTGTGTTATGCAGAGTTTGCATCAATGATTCCTATAGCAGGCAGCGCATATACTTATTCATATGCCACGCTGGGGGAGTTTCTGGCCTGGATAATAGGGTGGGACCTTATCCTTGAATATCTTTTTGCCGCTTCTACCGTTGCAGTAGGCTGGTCGGGCTATGTTGTCAGTTTTCTGAAGGATCTGCATATATTTATTCCTCCGCAGTTTACCGGAGCAGTTGGCTCCGTGCTTGTTAATGTCCCCGATATGGGATGGAAACCTCTTACTGCGACCTTTGCACAGACTCTGGCAGCTACAGGAGTACAGGTTGATTCCCTGGCGCATGTCACGTGTGTGCTTAATTTGCCGGCGATGTTTATTGTTGCATTATTAACAACTTTACTCGTGATTGGCATCCGCGAATCGGCAAATTTTAATAATGTGATGGTTATTACTAAAGTATCGGTTATTATATTGTTTATTGCCATAGGATTCATGTTTGTTAAATCTGTGAACTGGCATCCTTTTATGCCTGTCAATAAAGTTGAAGCTGCACCATTTTCTCAATATGGCGGATTCTGGGGATGGATGAAAGCCTACAGTCATGAGTTTGGCAAATTTGGTATCAGCGGAGTTTTGAGAGGCGCCGGTGTTATTTTCTTTGCCTATATAGGTTTTGATGCTGTTTCTACTGCAGCCCAGGAGGCAAAAAACCCTCAGCGCGATATGCCGATAGGTATCCTGGGATCTCTTGGAATTTCAACAGTTTTATATATTCTCGTGGCAATAGTACTTACGGGTATTGTAAGTTATACAACTTTAAATGTAGCTGATCCTGTTGCTGTTGGTGTTGATGCCATGGGCAAGGGGATGTTTTGGTTGAGACCTATTGTAAAGATAGCTGCTATAGCCGGATTAAGCTCTGTTATCCTTGTAATGCTCATGGGGCAGCCTAGAATATTCTACTCTATGTCAAAAGATGGCTTGCTGCCACCTGTCTTTTCAAAGGTTCATCCAAGGTTCAAGACTCCATATGTAAGTACAATAATTACAGGAACAGTTGCCATGATTATAGCAGGTATACTTCCGATCAGCATACTTGGAGAGTTGGTTTCAATAGGCACTCTTCTTGCTTTTATAATAGTCTGTATGAGTGTTTTGGTACTTAGAAAATCCAAGCCTGACATAAAGCGTCCGTTTAAAACTCCCTGGGTACCGGTAGTGCCGATTCTTGGAGCTTCAATATGCTTTTTGCAAATGGCATCATTGCCGCTTGACACCTGGTTGAGACTTATTATCTGGATGGCTATCGGATTCTTTATTTATTTCTTTTACGGAGTGAAGCATAGTAAGATAAGACAAAGTACCCCTAATTAAAAAGATGTTTACTGAGTAATCGCAGAGCTTCTTTTTTATTCGATGAATCAATCAGGAGCGAAAGGCTGTTTGGACTTCCGCCATATGATATCATCTTAAGAGGTATAGTGTTCAGGGCTTCAAAAATTTCGGGAGCTGAACCGGTTTTCTCTGTGCGGAAATCTCCAACAACACATACAATTGTTTGATTTTCTTCAACTTCCACGGTGCCAAGTTCTTTTAAGTCTTTTGCTATCTGTTTGATGAAATCAGAATTATCAATTGTTATAGACACTGCGACCTCTGATGTG
Organism: Bacteroidales bacterium; assembly: GCA_003157015.1. Taxonomy (GTDB): domain Bacteria; phylum Bacteroidota; class Bacteroidia; order Bacteroidales; family VadinHA17; genus LD21. The sequence continues at coordinate 2,176 of PMIJ01000030.1, read as the reverse complement.
GTGATCATATCGATAGGAGTCCTGTAAGCTTCAAAGATTTCAAAAACTTTTCGGAGGAAACCGTAAGCCATTAACATCCTGTCAGATCTGATCCTTAAAACAGATATTCCGTCTTTTGCTGCAACTGCTTTATAGTCCTGGAGAATTGATGAAGATGTTATCAATGTACCCTGATCATCAGGTTCCATCGTGTTTTTAAGCCTTACAGGTATGTTCTTTTCACGAGCCGGATTAACGCTGGAAGGGTGCAGTATTTTTGCACCAAAATAGGCTAATTCGGCAGCTTCATCGAACGACAGTTCCCTGATAACTTTAGTATTCTCAACAAATCGGGGATCGTTATTATGAAACCCGTTTATATCGGTCCATATCTGGATCTCAGAAGCATTGATTGCAGCTCCAATCAAAGAGGCAGTAAAATCGCTGCCGCCGCGTTTAAGATTATCAATCTCTCCATGGGCATTCCTGCAGATAAACCCCTGTGTGATGATTATATTTTCCGACTGATAGTTTTTAAGTTCCCGTTCAATGTTCTCTTCAATATAGAAGGAATCAGGTTCTCCGTCTTTATCGATCCGCATAAAGCTCAAAGCCGGTAAAAGAACTGCTTTAATATTTCTTTCATGAAGAAGCAGATGGAACAAGGAAGTGGATAAAAGCTCCCCCTGGGCAAGAATTGATTTTTCCTGAAGTTTTGTAAATGAACCAGATGTAAAATTCCTTATGTATTCAAAATGTGAATCGATAAGATCATGTCCGGATTTTTTAAAATTTCCAGTTGCAAAAAGCTCATCAACCACCTGATGGTATTTTGACCTTAAGATGTTATTCCTTTCAGTTGCTGCACTTGCGTCTCCGGCATGCAGAAGATCAGCTATTTCAACAAGGCTGTTTGTAGTTCCAGCCATAGCTGACAAAACAACGATCTTTTTCTCGCCATCGTTTATTAAGGAAATCAGGGCCTTCATCCTGTCGGGGTTTCCCACTGAAGTCCCCCCAAATTTCATAATTTTCATATAAGTAATTTATTAAAAAAAAACCTGCATCTTTTTGCAGGTCCGTATATCTATTTTAGTAAAACTATACCAATAAAGATATTTAAGACCTGTAATCCAGATGCTTAATATACCACAAAATCCTTTTTATCTGCTTATTCACATGTTTATTATCAGGGAGCAAAAATATACTTTTAATCAATAAAGAATATTTAATTGGTATATTTTTTGTTAACACACATAATAATTAATGTTTTATAAAAAAAATTTCTAAAATGAAGAAAACTGTTTTAATCTTACTGGTAATACTGGTTGCGTTTCAAACGGTTGGATTCAGCCAGAAAAAAAACGAACCGAAAAATCTGAAAGCAGATACCTTATCTGCCGACAGCCTGGAGCACAGGTTAATAATTATGGATCCGGGCTTCGATGGATGGCTTGCAACAAAACCTCCGAAAGAGTTCTATTCAAATGATTATTACGCTCAAAAAAACAGGTTTTATGTTACAGAATGGAACCTGAGGTATCTGACTTTACATAATTCGGGTTTGTATGAAAATTATATAGAGTATAATCCTAAAATTGATTATGGTATTGATATTAATTACAAACTCTATTACTATTTCAGGTATTTTGAAGAGACAAATCATATAAAGCTTCTGGACCTTAACAGGTAATTTTGGTTCTCGGTTCTCGGTTCTCGGTACTCGGTTCTCGGTACTCCATTACCCAGCACCAAGTACCAAGTACCAAGTACCAAGTACCCGGGAATCAGAATAGGATACTGGTTGATTTTTTAATCTTTTTTCTTATATTTCATTTTTATTTATATTTTTGCAGCCGCTAAAAGGCATAACGGCTTTAAGCCTTTCATCGCCCAGATGGCGAAATTGGTAGACGCGCTAGTTTCAGGGACTAGTGTCAGTAATGATGTGCAGGTTCGAGTCCTGTTCTGGGCACAAAATGGCGCAGTGCATAGAGCACAGAGCGCGGGGCATTGTACCCTGAGTTCGCAGCCCTGAGCCCTGAGCTTTTCCGCCCAGATGGTGAAATTGGTAGACACGCCAGCTTGAGGGGCTGGTGCTCGCAAGGGTGTGCAAGTTCGAGTCTTGTTCTGGGCACCAAAAAAAGAAGCCAGATTGTATTATACAGTCTGGCTTTTTTTAGTGCGCCCGGCATGG
>PMIJ01000036.1 GCA_003157015.1 Bacteroidales bacterium | reverse complement strand
AAAATTCAGCAGATTCCTCATTCACACCTAAAATTATCTCATCAGGAATGGAAACTTATCGACATTTTTTAAAGCAACACCAGTACCACGAGCTACGGCATGCAAAGGATCTTCAACAACATTAAAAGGAATATTTATCTTATCGGTGAGTCTTTTATCAAGACCTCTCAGTAAAGCTCCTCCCCCTGCCAGATATATACCTTTGTTTACTATATCGGCGTAAAGTTCAGGTGGCGTCTGCTCCAGAACGTTCAAGAGAGCAGCTTCAACTTTAGATAATGATTTATCAAGGCAATAAGCTATTTCCTGGTAAGAAATCGGGATTTCTATCGGCAACGCAGTCATGATGTTCGGGCCTCTCACAACAAAATCAGGTGGAGGATTATCAATGTCGGGAAGAGCTGCCCCAACACCTATTTTAATATCTTCTGCGGTTCGTTCACCTATTTTAATATTATGCTGATGGCGCATATAAGCCTGAATATCAGCTGTAAATCCGTCACCTGCGATCCTTATGGATTTATTGCATACGATACCGCCGAGAGCAATCACCGCAATTTCGGTAGTTCCTCCCCCGATATCAACAACCATGCAACCTTCAGGAGCCTCAACATCCAACCCTATCCCGATTGCTGCAGCCATTGGTTCATAAATCATATAAACGTCCCGCCCTCCAGCATGTTCTGATGAGTCGCGCACAGCCCTTATTTCCACCTCAGTGCTGCCAGAAGGTATGCAGACAACCATTTTAAGTGAAGGGGCGAAAAGACGAGGGCCCTTGTTGATCATTTTGATCATTCCCCTTATCATCAGCTCAGCTGCATTAAAATCAGCAATAACCCCATCGCGCAAAGGCCTGATAGTTTTAATATTTTCATGGGTCTTCCCATGCATCTGCCTCGCTTTTTCACCTATTGCAATCAGCTTCCCGGTATTTTTATCGATAGCCACTATTGAGGGTTCATCGACGACTACTTTATCATTATGAATAATGATAGTGTTCGCGGTTCCGAGATCGATTGCAATCTCCTGTGTTAAAAATGAAAATAATCCCATTATATGAATTGAATTAATTTAATATTTAATGTTTAAAATGCCTGATCCCCGTAAAAACCATCGCAATACCATTTGAAGAACAGTAATCAACAGAATCCTGATCCCTGACAGATCCGCCTGGTTGAATTATAGCAGTAATTCCTGCTTTATGAGCTATCTCAACACTGTCGGCAAAAGGGAAATAAGCGTCGGACGCCAGAACTGATCCGTTAAGATCGAAGCCAAACGAACGTGCTTTTTCAATAGCCTGTTTCAACGCATCCACTCTTGAGGTTTGTCCTATACCGCTGGCACACAGCTGACTGTTCCTTGCAATCACGATTGCATTTGATTTACTGTGTTTAACAATAATATTTGCAAAAACCAGATCTTCAATTTCTGAGCTCGAAGGTGTTCTTGTCGTCACCGGGTTCATCTGTTCCCCTGTTTCTGTAGAGTTATCTCTTTCCTGCCAAAGGACCCCGTTTAGCATAGATCTGAAACTATATTTGCTACGCTCAAAGGCTTTTCTGAGAAGAATTATCCTGTTCTTTTTATGTTTCAGGATAGATATCGCAGACTCACTGAATTGTGGCGCAATAATTATTTCAAAGAAAATTTTATCTATTTCTGCAGCCACACTATCGTCAACTAATGTATTTGTGACAATTACTCCTCCGTATGCTGAAACCGGATCACAAGCAAGCGTATCCTTCCATGCAGAAAGATTATTTTCTCTCGAAGCAACACCACAGGCATTATTATGTTTTATGATTACATATGTGGGTTTTATGAATTCATCAATGAGGTTCAAAGCAGCATCAAGATCGAGAAGATTATTGTACGATATTTCTTTACCGTGAAGTTTTTCGAATATGAGGCCGGTATCTCCATAAAACATCCCCTTCTGATGCGGATTTTCTCCATAACGTAAAGAGTATGATGAATTAATGCTTTCCCTGAAAGCAGGTATTGAGGCTTCCCTGTTAAAATAGTTGAATATTGCAGTATCGTAATGGGAAGAGATCTGAAAGGCCTTCGCAGCATAAAACCTTCTGTCGGAAATTGACGTATGTCCCTGCTTTTCATTTAACAATGTAAGAATATCTGCATACAGTTCCCTGTCTGAAACAACTAGAACATCATTGTAGTTTTTCGCAGCGGCTCTTATTAGCGAAATCCCGCCTATATCTATCTTCTCAATTATATCTTCCTCATTAACTGATGATCTTAAGGTCTCTTCAAATGGATACAGATCGACAATTACCAGGTCTATCTCGGGTATCCTGTATTTTGAAAGTTGTTCGAGGTCCCCCTGGTCCCCTCTCCTTGCCAGTATCCCACCAAATACAGAAGGATGAAGTGTCTTAACCCTCCCTCCTAGAATTGAAGGGTAGGATGTCAGATCTTCGACTTTTTCACAAGGAATATTAAGATCATTTATAAAACTAAAAGTACCTCCGGTTGAATATATTTTTACATTTAATTTATAAAGAATTTTTACTATGTCGGCTAAACCTTCTTTATAAAAAACTGAAATTAGAGCACTTTTAATTCGTTTGTCACTCATTATATGATAATTACGACTGTCGTTGGATGTCCTTGTACTGGCGTCTAAAAATAGATATTTTTTTAATAACCTCATACATTATAATATATGATTATTAAGGTTAATTGATTTTCGTATCTTTGGGCACTAATAATAATATCTAAAAATTACGAAATGTTTTTCAGGCTTTTAAAAGAGGGTTTTATATTTGCTTTTAACTCTGTTATTGTTAACAAGTTACGTACTTTCCTTTCACTTCTGGGAATAACCATCGGGATTTTTTGCATTATTTCCGTCTTCACAGTGCTTGACTGGATGGAAAAATCAGTACACGACTCGATTTCCTCTTTAGGAGAAAACGTGATCTATGTTCATAAATTTCCCTGGGGTCTCAACTTTAACGAACCTTGGTGGGATCTCATTAAAAGACCGGTTGTTTCAAAAAATGATTATCAGGCCATTCTGAATAAGTCTACAAAAACAGCTGCAGCATGCTTTACAGTTTCCCAATCTGAACCCTTAAAATACAGGAAAAACATTGCAAACAATGTTGAAATCATGTCAGTCACTCCCGAATTTGTTAATATCCGAGCCTTTGAAGTTGAAAATGGCCGCTACTTTTCACCCGATGAATCGGCTTCCGGTAAAAATGTTGCGGTTATTGGAGCCGTAATAGCAGAGAGGTTATTTGAAAAAGCAGATCCGGTAGGCAAACAATTCACAATCTCAGGTAAAAGAACAACAGTCATCGGGGTATTTAAAAAGGAGGGTAAAGGGGGAATAAGTGATAGCGGAATGGATGAGGAAACGTTAGTGCCATTAAACTTTGGCATGACTTTTATAAATATGAAAAACATGTTTCTCAATGCCACTTTAATGATTAAGGCTAAAGAGGGAGTACCTTTGCAGGAACTGAGTGATGAGACAACGATGATATTAAGAGCATCAAGAAAACTTCGGCCAAATGAGACAGATGATTTTGCCTTGAACAAAGCGAGTCTTATCTCACAGAGTTTTGATGGTGTTTTTGCTGGAATTAATATTGGTGGCTGGGTGATAGGAGGATTTGCAATACTTGTAGGTGGTTTCGGCATTGCCAACATAATGTTTGTTTCCGTCAAAGAAAGAACAAATATAATTGGCATTCAAAAAGCACTTGGGGCAAAGAAGTTTTTCATACTTCAGCAGTTCCTTGTTGAATCTATGCTTCTTTCAGTAATTGGAGGATTACTAGGAATTTTGATGATATTTATTGCTACTCTTATTATTAATTACCTCTATGATCTGAATATGTATCTGACAGTAGCAAATATGTTTCTTGCAGTTTTTATATCAGGAATAATAGGTGTGGTGGCTGGTTATGCACCGGCAAATACAGCAGCCAAAATGAATCCTGTTGAAGCGATAGGATTTTCATTCTGATTATACACGGTATTTCCGCCCTACCGATTCTAAAGAATAACTTAGCCATCAATTATTAAGCTTGTTTGACAAGCATTGTTATGGTTTTCTTATCTTTGATCTATCCATACTATTGATTAATACCTGTTTGATGTTTTTCAGACTTCTTAAAGAGGGTTTTATATTTGCTATTAACTCTGTTATTGTTAATAAGTTACGTACTTTTCTTTCACTTCTTGGAATTACTATAGGGATTTTCTGCATCATATCAGTATTTACTGTTCTCGATTGGATGGAAAAATCAATAAAAGACAGTATCTCCACTCTCGGGGATAATGTGATATACGTACAGAAAAGACCATGGTCATTCGATAGGAATCTTGCATGGTGGGATATTATGAAATGGCCTCCGATTTCTAATGATGATTATCAGGCTGTTTTAAACAGATCTACCAAAACATCTTTTGTTTGTTTTTCCGCTTTACAGTCCGAACAGATAAAATATAAAAAGAACCTAGCTAATGATGTCACAATATGGGCAGCAACAAATGAATTTGAAAATGTAAGGTCATTTGAAATAGAAAATGGCCGGTACTTCTCACCTGAAGAATCTGCATCAGGAAAAAATGTTGCGATCGTCGGAGCCGTAATAGGGGAAAGATTATTTGAAAAGTCCGATCCGGTTGGTAAACAAATTACTGTTGCAGGGAAAAGGACCAATGTCATTGGTGTATTTAAAAAAGAAGGTAAAGGTGGAATAAGCGACAATGGAATGGATGAAATAACTCTAGTTCCTATGAATTTTGCCAAAACCTTTATGAATCTGAGGAATAATTTCCTGGAAGCTAATCTTATAATCAAGGCAAAAGATGGGGTGCCTATACAGGAACTAAGCGAAGAGGCAACAATGATTTTAAGGGCTGCAAGAAGACTCCACCCTAATGAGACGTCTAATTTTTCTGTAAACCGTGCGAGTATGCTTTCGCAGGGGTTTGAAGCTGTTTTTGCCGGAATCAATATAGGAGGTTGGGTTATTGGAGGGTTTTCAATTCTTGTAGGTGGTTTTGGTATAGCTAATATTATGTTTGTATCCGTGAGAGAACGTACAAATATAATTGGTATTCAGAAAGCTCTCGGAGCAAAAAGATTCTTTATCCTTCAACAATTTTTGGTTGAATCCATGTTGCTCTCAGTAATAGGTGGATTACTTGGAGTATTTATGATTTTTATAGCCACGCTGGTCATAAATTATCTTTACGATCTGAATATGTATCTCACAGTTGGAAATGTAATTCTTGCAGTATTCATCTCAGGGTTAATTGGTATCGTAGCAGGTTATGCCCCTGCAAACACGGCAGCCAAAATGAATCCTGTCGAAGCTATAGGCTTCTCATTCTGAAATTATCCTGTTTTCGTCAATCCACCGGGTCAGCTTAACAAACTGATCAACAGAAAGCTGCTCGGGTCGCAATCCAAATTCATGATAGTCATCACGTTTAAGTTCAAATGCTGCCCGTACCGAGTTCCGTAATGTTTTCCTTCGCTGGTTGAAGCAAGCTTTAACCACCCTGAAAAATAACGCTTCGTCACATTCAAGTTTTCTGACATCATTCCTGACTAATCTGATTACTCCCGATTTTACCTTTGGAGGAGGTGAAAAAACATGTTCTGAAACTGTGAAAAGATATTCAGTGGTATAAAATGCCTGGAGCAGTACACTGAGAATTCCATATGTTTTTGATCCGGGTTCTGCACAGATCCTTTCAGCCACTTCCTTTTGAAGCATTCCTGCAATCTCGACTACCTTTTCCCTGTGCTTGAGTACCTTAAAAAATATCTGTGTTGAAATATTGTAAGGGAAATTCCCGATTATAGCAATTTTATCGCTGAAATATTTATCAATCTCAAGTGAAAGAAAATCACCGGTTATAATATTCTTTAGCTCCGGAAAATTCTCCCTGATATAATGGACCGACTCGTTGTCAATTTCAATAACATGGAAGTCATTAAATCCTCTTTCAAGGAGGTATCCTGTAAGTACACCCATTCCCGGACCAATTTCCAGAACTGTATTGTATCCTGAACCTGTGAGCGAGTCAGCAATTCTTCTGGCGATTGATTTGTCTTTCAGGAAGTGCTGACCCAGGGTTTTTTTTGGATATACTCTGCTCCTCTGTTCCATAAATTATTTGTAATTCTAACTTCTGTATTCTATTATGGTTGCTCAGGGCTCTGAGCCTTACACCTGCAGCAGCTCCCTTCCGAACTTTCTCAGTATCGGCAATTTTTGCGATTCAAGAAACTCTATGAAGTGTTTTAAAACATTGTAATACAGTGTCACAAAAAGACCAAAGATCATAAGCCAAACTGCAATCATATTAAATATCAGGGTTCCAAATTTCCAATTCCCGATTTGTTTGAATGGCGCAAAAAAATGTGCCCTTCCGAATTTTGATCCCGGTGCCATATAGACCGGATCAGCTTTTTGAATAAATTTATCATCAGCATCATAAATCTTATCGGTAGACAGACTGTTAAGTACGAAATCAGCTAGTTTTTCATTATAGTTTCTTGACCTTAGCTGAAGGAACTTATCCTCTCCCATCCTGTTTGAGATCTCTTTGTACAATGTGTCATGTTTGTAGTTTATTAACCTGTTTTGTACTCTGAAAGATGTCCTTAAACTGTCAAGCAATACTTTGGCCTCCATAGCAACAGATTCGTCGAAGGATTGATAATTCAAATCATTAACCCAGCTCCCGGGAATAATTCCTGTAATCGATGAAAGATTACTAATGTGAAATTTCAGCTTTTTTAAATTGGCTTCAGTATCTGTCTTATAGTCAGGGTTTTTTCCTGCTGCAAGGCAATTATCGATTTTAATCTTAAGAGCAGGAATAAGAAATGATGCATACCAGTCATTCTGACTTATCGCCATATCATAAGCGAAGAAGGGCTTTTCAAATTTATTATCTTTATACTGCTCAACACATAATGCTTCATATGCCCATCGGGTAACCATCATATCGCCCACTACCGGAACATAGATTTTATTGCTGATCGATTTATGAAGGTCATCAAATTTTATCATGGCTCCACCGAGAAGAAGCTGAGGAACCAGTATCAGCGGTATCAGAATATAAATACTTACTGCCGTTCGCATACCGGCCGAAATGTTCAATCCAAGCATGTTCCCAAAGCAAGATGTTGAGAAGAGTATTATCCATTGCTGGAGTAGCATTCCCCTGACCTGAAGAATTAAACTCGCTACCAGGACAAAAGAGAACGATTGAATTGCAGATAAGGTAAATAGAAAATTGATCTTCGAAATAAGATAGCTTGATCTGCTAAGATCCAGAAATTTCTCCCTTTCAAGTATTTTTCTGTCACGAAAAATCTCTTCAGCGCTTACAGTCAAACCGATAAAGAGTGCAACAATTACAGACATAAATAGAAAAACCGGGTAATTCTTGTTTGCTGCAAAGCTGTACACTCCATCTTCGCTGAATTTTGATATATACCCAAGAATGAATGCCAGTAAAGGAGCTTCAATAAGGTTGATTGTCATATATTGCCGATCGGCAAATTTCCTTGTAATGTTCCTTCTGATGAAGGTCCTTATCTGATCTGATTTTTTTGGAACCCTGAAGTTGCTTGGAGGAATAATTTCTTTGGATGGCATTTCCCCGAGAACAGGCATCATCTTCTTCTTATATTTTTCGTACCATTCCTTGGGGCTTATCTGCCTCTCTCTCCCCGGAAGGCCCGAATTATCAATAACCTTAACCTCAACAATATGCAGAATATTATCAGTTTCAACATTTCCGCAATTCGGACATTCACTTTCGGCAGCATTTGCCTGAGATGTTTCGGTCTTGAAGTATACCAGTGCCTCTATCGGGTCCCCATCATAGATCATGTAACCGCCTTTATCGAGCAGCCACAACCTGTCAAACATCTTGATAATATCCGATGATGGCTGATGTATGATAGCGAAAACCAGTTTCCCGCTTAATGACTGATTCCTGAGAAGGATCATTACTTTTTCAGAATCAAATGAGGACAATCCGGATGTGGGTTCATCAATAAAGAGAACGACAGGTTCGCGCATCAGCTCAAGGCCAATATTAAGCCTTTTCCTCTGACCTCCACTCACCTTCTTGTTCATCAGATCTCCAACCTGAAGATCCTTGATGTCATAAAGATCAAGATCCTGAAGGACTTTCTGAACAATGTTTTTTAGCTGCTCTTCATTATAGTCGCCAAAACACAGCCGGGCATTAAAATAGAGATTCTGGTAAACCGTGAGTTCCTCTATAAGCATATCATCCTGGGGAACAAATCCAATCAATCCTTTAAGTTCCTCAGAATCTTCATTTATATCATACCCGTTTATGAAAATGTTGCCAGAAGTCGGTTTTATCTTGCCATGCAATAAATTAAGCATAGTGGTTTTCCCCACCCCGCTGCCTCCCATTATGCCAATCATATTGCCTGATTCAACCCTGAAATTCATTTTCTGCAACCCATTGTCTGAGTTTTTGAAGAGAAATTCAACACCATGGCCTTCGAAGAATATCTTTTCAGGAAATTTTCTGGAGACAAACTTTTTGTAGATTTTGGAATAGTAAATCGGATCAATACCCTCTCCTTTTATATTAACTCCACGGTCGAGAAGATACGGTCTGCATGCTATAATATCCCTGCCTTTAAAATAGAGAACCAGTGGCCCGTCATAAGTAAACAGAAGCGTGCCTGTGCTTTCAATATGCATTACAACAAGATGTCCCTTGAACCCCTTTAATCTGATATGCCGCCACTTGTCGTAATTTTTGTAAATGCCAGATCCTGACAGTTCAGGATTATCGCTTTCAATTATGAGAATACATTCAGGGGAGACATCATCATATGATCTGCCAATCATAAAGGCAGTTGCATTTTCATATTCCTTTTTAGAAATATTGAATGTTCTTGAAACGATGTCAATTATTGTCTTCTCCTGTTCGGATATCATGCCGTCTTCAAAGGCAAATTCTATAAGCTGGAGAAAAACGATCATCCTCTCTTCCAGAAACAGTCCTTTTTTAATCTGGCGGCAAATATTAGTTATCTGAAATGATATAAGAGATTCGTCATCAGCAAGTTCTGCCTTATCAACACTTTTAAGTTCATTTGAATAGAACTCAAGGTTATTCTCAAACAGGGCATAATATTCTTCTTCAAGTTCCCTGTTAAGATATCTCCGGAGGTAACTGCGCAGAATTTTCTTGCCTCTTGACGAAATACCGGCAGGGTTGATTGTCGAAACAATGGCAAAAATATGTATTAAGGCAAGTAATACCGATTCCCTCATAAAATGTAAAGTAAAAAAAAGACCGCAAAGTAAGATTCTTTGCGGCCAAAGAATTATGTACTAAATTATTTTACAATCTGTTCCCTTACATCATTAATAACTTTGGTTATATCCTTAATATTCTGTTCTGTAAGACTTGTGCTAAGCCCTTCATATACTTTTTTAACCGGTTCAAGTAACTTTACAAAATCCCCTACATTCGGATCACTGAGATATGGTTTGGTTATTTCGATGAACATTTCGAATGATTTCTTTTGCTCAAGCAGTACCTTTGAGATTCCTGCAACCTGATATGCAGCCTCCGAAACATGTGTTGTAAGATACATGCCTTCGACCCACGCTCCTCCGACAACAAGCAGGGCAAGGGGTTGCTCATCATTATCTTTTAGATATGAATAAGTGTCATTAAATGAGCTTGTCAGAATCTTAACCAATTCATTCTTGTTGTCAAAATTCTGCTTTATTTTATTATACAACTCTTCATTATATATTTTTGACATATTGAGTTCGTTAGCAAGAGACCTGATGGCATCGAGATAACTTATAACCTCCTGCTGCTGGTTATAGAGTGTTGCATAACTTAAGTCTGCTCCGAAACCGCCAAGATTTATTGCCCTTGACTGGCTGGTGAAATATTTTTTGGAGTTTTCAACCGGATTTGATATTCCTATCATATATCCAACCTCCAGATCAGTAAGCATCTTAATAACCTCAGCAGATGTAGGCAATGGATAAACATGCGTCTCAATCTGACCCTTAATTTCTTTTACCTGTTCCTTTTCAGTTATTTTCTGTTGTTTCGAAGTCGATTTCTCCTTGCACGAACTAAGACATGAGAAACTCATAATCAGCAATGGAAATATAATCCCTGCAAAAATCTTTTTCATTTTAACTCAGTTTAAATTTTAAATACTCATTCAAAAACGTCCATAAAAGTAATAAATAATATTGAAATACTAAGTGCCTAGAGTTTAGAGTGCCTAAAATGCCTAAAATTTTTAATAAGAAAATAAATTTTCTTGTATCAATGATTATATATCTCACAAAAAGAAACTTTTAGATTATTTAACAAAGAGCTTCTGCTTCATCCGTTTGATCTCAACTTTAGGCACTCCTAACTTTAGGCACTCCTAACTTTAGTCGCTTTAAACTGCTTTCACTTCGATTACTGATCAAGAGACTAGAAGATAATCTTAATGCGGTTTCTGATTTTTATCTATCTTTAAGCCCCTGAATCAAGACTGTTTTTGCAGATGTGGAATTTTGATGAACCGGCCGGAAGAGAGGGCACTGACTGCATTAAATATGACCGCAGGGAAGAAACATTTGGTGTAAAAGATGTTATTCCGATGTGGGTGGCCGATATGGATTTTAATACTCCTGATTTTATTGTTGAGTCACTTCAGAAACGTCTTGAACATCCAATATACGGCTATTCATTCCGTTCCACCGAATATTTCCAGTCGATGATCAGGTGGATTAAATCGAGACATAACTGGTCAGTGGAAAAAGAATGGATCTCTTTTTGTCCGGGCATTGTTCCCGCGCTGAACTTTTGTACTCTTGCTTTTACTCAAACTGGTGATAATATTATAGTTCAGCCACCTGTGTACTTCCCTTTCTTTTCTGCAGCAGAATCTCATGGCCGAAATCTGATTTATAACAGGTTGACCGAATCTGAAGGGATTTGGTCAATGGATTTCGATTCCCTTGCCAGGGGAATTGACAGCAAGACAAAAATGATAATTATATCTAATCCTCATAATCCTGTCGGAAGAGTCTGGACACCCGAGGAACTTAACCGCCTGGCTGATATTTGCCTGAAGCACAATATTGTGATCATTTCCGATGAAATACATTGCGATCTTATACTGCCCGGATTCACGCATACTCCAATAGCATCGCTGTCAGAAGAGATCGCAGAAAACACAGTTACATTGATTTCTCCAAGCAAAACTTTTAACATTGCCGGTCTTTCAACTTCATCGGTCATTATTCAAAATCCTGTTTTGCGGAAATCATTTAACCGGATAGTTGAAAATCTTCATATTGGAAACGGAAACATCTTCGGAAACATGGCATCAATAGCTGCATATTCTCATGGACATGAATGGCTCGACTCGCTTCTTGATTATATTGATAATAATGTGGAATTTGTAAAGAACTATTGCAATAAAATGATACCGGAAATTATCCCTGTTCAGCCGGAAGCCACCTATATGATCTGGCTGGATTGCAGGAAGCTGGGTATGTTAAGAAAAGATCTCCAGAATTTTTTTGTTACCAAAGCAGAAGTAGGGATGAATGAAGGGTCGACATTTGGCCCCGGTGGTGAAGGGTTTATGAGAATGAATCTCGGTGCAACTCATCAGACAGTTATGAGAGCAATGGAACAGATTGAAAAGGCCATTGCTTCAATAAGGTAGTTTTGACTGAAGTATGAACATTTAACAGACGAATAAAGAATTAAGAAAAGCACTATAATGATTGAGAAAACCAAAGTAAAGCTTACTCTCGAGGATGGAATGGTATATTCCGGCAGATCATTCGGGGCGCCGATACCAGCTGCTGGAGAGGTGGTATTCAATACAGCAATGACAGGTTATCCCGAGAGTTTAACCGATCCATCCTACAGAGGACAGATACTGTGCCTTACCTATCCGCTGGTCGGCAATTACGGAGCTCCGGGGAAAAGCGAAGAAAATAATCTCTATCGTTTTTATGAGTCTTCCTCTATTCATATTTCAGGGCTGATCGTTTCTGATTACTCTTTCGAATACAGCCACTGGAATGCGACTGAAAGCCTCGATGAATGGCTGAAAAGAAATAATGTACCCGGAATTTATGGTATAGATACGAGAGCATTGACCAAAAGAATCCGTGAAAAGGGAGCGATGCTCGGCAAGGTCGAACCGGATGGAACAGAAACCGGCTTTTTTGATCCGAATAAAGTAAACCTTGTTGAAGAAGTCAGCACCCGTGAAAAGAAAATATATGGTAACGGGAAATACAAAATATTACTGGTTGATTGCGGGGTTAAGTATAACATAATCAGAAACCTTCTGAAAAGAGACACAACAATCATAAGAGTGCCATGGGATTATGATTATCACAGTGAAGATTTTGACGGCCTTTTTCTTTCGAATGGTCCCGGTGATCCCAAAATGTGTGATGTAACAATCCGGAATATTAAAAAATCCTTTGAAGGCAGTAAACCGGTTTTCGGAATTTGTCTTGGAAACCAGCTGATGGGTCTGGCTTCAGGTGCCGACACCTATAAACTGAAATATGGTCACAGAAGTCATAATCAACCGGTTTTGCAGGTGGGAACAGATAAAGCTTACATCACCTCACAAAACCATGGGTTTGCAGTTGATAATAAAACACTTGGCCCTGATTGGGAACCGTTTTTCATCAATATCAATGATAATACGAATGAGGGTATGAGACACAAGAGTAAACCATTCTTCTCAACCCAGTTTCACCCTGAAGCATCAGGCGGTCCAACGGATACTGACTATTTGTTTGATGTGTTTATAGAAGATATAAAAAAATCAAAATAACCCCATTACCCCCCAATTGGGGGGTTCTGTATTGAACTGGAGAGTTTAAAGCCCCCCAATTGGGGGGTTGGGGGGGTAGAAAAGGCAGGGGTTTGAGGGAAAAAGTCAGGGGTTTGGGGGCAAATTTCCGTTTGTAACATGATGCATCATCTTGTCTGCAAGTTCAGCTGCAGATCTGTTTTTAAAGCTATTCATCCTGTTCTCAAAAATCTCAGCAATCTCTTTATTGCAAAGATTGCCTATGCTGCCTTCATGTATATAGTCTGCAAGCGTAGTTCTCGAGAATGTGGAATTTCTTACCATTTCAGATACTGCTTTATAAGCATCCCTAAAGGGAATACCCTGCTTAACCAATCTGTTAACCTCTTCAGTGCTGAAAATCGTATTATATAACGGATTTTCAGTTATATTTTTCTTTATTTTAATATTATTAAGCATTAACAGCATAATTTCAATACACTCCCTCAGCTCTCTGAAAGCGTCAAATATCAGCTGTTTAAGAAGCTGAAGATCTCTATTATATCCCGAAGGAAGATTTGTTGTGAGTATAGCTACCTGGTTAGGCAGCGTTTGAAGCACATTTGACCTTGCTCTTATCAGCTCGAAAACATCCGGGTTTCGTTTCTGTGGCATGATACTGGAACCTGTAATATACTCATCTGGAAAATCAATGAACCTGAATTCGGAAGTCATGTAAAGACATACATCCATTGAAAACCTGGAAAGTGTCTGTGCCACTGAGGCCAGAGCCGAGGCAATTGCCATTTCAATTTTCCCCCTGCTCAGGCTTGCGTAAGCTGAATTATAGAGAAGGTCATCAAATTCCAGAAGTTCTGATGTAAGTTTTCTGTTAATCGGAAGTGTAGTTCCATAGCCGGCAGCAGTACCCAGAGGATTCTGATTGTTCAGGGCTCTCGCTCCCGATAAAAGGAGAACATCATCAACGAGACATTCGGCATAAGCACCGAACCATAAACCAAATGATGAAACCATTGCAGGTTGCATATGTGTATAACCTGGTATCAGCACTTCTTTATATTGTTCACTCAATGATTGCAGCCTGTTAAAAAGACTCCTGATAAGTACTGATAATTTGTCAATCTCTTCCCTGGTATACAGACGAATATCAACCAACACCTGGTCGTTTCTTGATCGTCCTGTATGAATTTTTTTCCCGGTTGTGCCAAGAATAGATGACATCTCCTTTTCAATCTGGGAATGGATATCCTCAACATCATTTTCAATTACCAGGCTCCCTTCTTCGTCCCACACAAACAAAGAGTGGAGAGCTTTCAGCAGCCCGTTTTTTTCATCTTCTGAAACTAATCCGACATTCTCCAGCATTATAACATGAGCCATCGAACCGATTATATCCCATTTTGTAAGAGCCAGATCGGTTTTTCTGTCTTTACCTGCAGTAAACTCGATGATAGCAGGTTCGGGATTAATGCCTTTTTCCCAGAGTTTCATTTGGTTGATTATTAGAGAATCTTTAAATGCTTATTTTCCTTGGAGATACTTTGTGCTTTCCTTCGTGTTCCCTTGTGGTTATAAAAATATTATTTACCACTAAGGTACACAAAGGATAAACACAAAGGTTCACTAAGAATTATCTTTATTGCAGATATAATTACTTCTTCTGACTGGCTTCGACAATAGCTCTGTGAGCCATCAATCTGATAGCATTAATGCGTATAAATCCTTTACTATCAGTCTGGTCAAATCCTCCTTCAATATCCATACTGGAAAGCTTTTTATTGTAAAGAGAGGACGGTGATTCACGACCTTCAATCATAACGTTCCCCTTATAAAGGCACAGGTGAACACTGCCATCTATTAACTCCTGGCTCTTTTCAATTGCAGCCATCAGAAAATCCATTTCAGGGCTGAACCAGAATCCGTTGTAAATTATTTCGGCAAATTTCGGAGTAAGCATATTAACGAGTCTCATAACTTCCCTGTCCATTGCTATTCCTTCAATATCCTTATGTGCAATATGTAAGACGGTAGCTGCGGGAGTCTCATAAACACCTCGTGATTTTATGCCTACGAATCTGTTTTCTACCATATCGAGGAGTCCGATTCCGTTTTTACCCGCAAGTTCATTCAAATAAACGTACATCTCATACGAATCTTCCTTCACGGTTCCATCCTCTTTGTTAACAAGCTTTACCGGTATTCCATTTTTGAAATGAATAACTATCCGGGTCTCTTTATCAGGGGCATCCTGTGGCATGACCATTTTCTCAAGCATACTCTTATGCAGTGTGTACATCGGGTCCTCAAGGATCCCTGCTTCGTGACTTATATGCATAAGGTTATCATCCTCGCTGTAAGGCTTATCGATACTCGCTTTCACAGGGATCTTTTTCTCGGAAGCATATTTCAGCAAATCGGTTCTTCCTTTAAATGTTGCAAGGAACTCTTTATCCTTCCAAGGGGAGATGACTTTGACTCCGGGCATCAGGGCGTAATAACACAACTCGAACCTCACCTGGTCATTGCCTTTTCCTGTGGCCCCATGCGCAACTGCATTAGCGCCCTCCGCTTTTGCAACTTCGATCTGTTTCTTTGCTATAAGCGGCCTTGCCAGAGCTGTACCGAGAAGATACCTGTCTTCGTATATAGCATTTGCCATTATAGCTTTCAGAACATATCCGTCGACAAATTCCCTTTTCAGGTCAGCTATAATGACTTTAGAAGCTCCAAGCAATAAAGCTTTTTCTTTGCATGCTTCGAAATCATCTGCTTGTCCGACATCCGCAACAAAGGCAATAACATCAAAATTCTTTTCAATTAACCATTTAAGTATCACCGAAGTATCCAAACCGCCGCTGTACGCGAGAACAACTTTTTCTTTCATTAGTTTATAATTTGAGTTTAATATTAATTGTTTCATTCTTTACACTTTGTGTTACTTCGTGTTTTCCTTTGTGATCCTTAGTGGTTAAATTATTTATTTTTTTTACCTCAAAGGAACACGAAGGATTCACTAAGGATCACTAAGGCTTTTTCTTTTCACTTTTGTTTTTTGACTTTATCCTTTTTACTTTTTACTTTTTCACCTGTTCATGAATCCCAGGTAAGATTATTTCAAGACAGGTATGAACCTGCTGAATAGTTACTCCATCCCTTGGAATAACCAGAATAGTATCATCGCCTGCGATCGTGCCGGCAATTTCGTACCTTCCGGTGCTATCGATAAAAAAGGCAGTGTTGCTCGCATTTCCAGGAATGGTTTTTATAACCATAAGTCCTTTTGCTTCAACTATATCCTGAATAACCGGTACAATATTTAGATTAGGTGAAGGTTTTTCGGCACTTCTGATTTTTTCTGGCAAGGAATACTTATATCTGCCGTTGCCATCAGGTATCCGTCCTATTCCGAGCTGCCTTAAATTGCGGGATAAGGTTGCCTGTGTACAGCTTATCCCTTTCCCTTTCAGTTTTCTGATCAATTCTTCCTGAGTACTTATGCTTTCTTCAGAAATAAATTTTTCTATTGCCAGAAGTCTTTTAGTTTTTTGCATATTTATGCATTTATTTTGCAAATATATGCATTTCTTTATATCTGCAAAGTCTAATTAAAAAATTATATTATTTTTGAACCTCAAATCCGGATGATGAAAGATGTAGTAAAGAAGGTTATAATCCTGGGGTCAGGAGCTTTGAAAATTGGTGAAGCAGGTGAGTTTGATTATTCCGGCTCTCAGGCTCTCAAAGCATTAAAAGAAGAAGATGTCAGTACGGTTCTGATAAATCCGAATATTGCAACAGTGCAGACTTCAGAAGAACTGGCTGACAAAATTTATTTTCTTCCTGTTACTCCGTATTTTGTTGAAAAGGTTATTGCCAGGGAGAGACCTGATGGCATTCTTTTATCATTTGGCGGACAGACAGCTCTTAATTGTGGAACAGAACTATTTAAAGCCGGTGTTTTTGAAAAATATAATGTCAGGGTTCTTGGAACTCCGGTTACGGCTATCATGGCGACGGAGGACAGGGAACTTTTTGTCCAGACACTCGATCAAATAGAGGTCAATACACCAAGCAGTATTGCAGTTTCAGGCGTTAATGAAGCTGTTGAAGCAGCAGGGAAACTCGGATTTCCAATAATCATAAGGGCAGCCTATACACTTGGCGGACAGGGAAGCGGCTTCGCTTCAAATTCAGAGGAGCTCAGGACTCTCGCGTCAAAAGCATTTTCCTATTCAAACCAGATACTCGTTGAAGAATCTTTAAAAGGATGGAAAGAAGTTGAATACGAGGTTGTGAGGGATAAATATGACAATTGCATCACAGTCTGTAATATGGAAAATTTCGATCCTCTCGGAATACATACAGGTGAAAGCATTGTTGTTGCACCATCGCAGACTTTAACGAACAGTGAGTATCATAAACTCAGAGAACTTTCAATCAGGATAATACGACATATAGGAATTGTCGGGGAATGCAATGTTCAGTATGCACTGGCTCCCGATTCTGAAGACTACAGGGTTATTGAAGTGAATGCGCGCCTTTCAAGGTCAAGTGCCCTGGCATCGAAAGCTACCGGATATCCGCTGGCTTTCATTGCTGCAAAACTGGGAATGGGATACGGACTTCATGAGCTTAAAAACTCTGTTACAAAAAATACAACTGCGTGTTTCGAACCTGCACTCGATTACATTGTATGCAAGATACCCCGGTGGGACCTTAATAAATTCGAAGGAGTCTCCCATCTGATCGGCAGCAGCATGAAGAGTGTGGGGGAAGTGATGGCTATCGGCAGAACATTCGAAGAGGTTATCCAGAAGGGATTAAGAATGATCGGGCAGGGTATGCACGGCTTCACAGGAAACCGAAATCTTGGTTTTGAGGATATAGAGAAAGAGCTTGCCGAACCGACTGATATGAGAATCTTTTCAATTGCAGAAGCGCTTGAAGCCGGGATGACAGTTGAAAGAATCTATGAGTTGACAAAAATCGACAAATGGTTCCTGTTCAAGCTCAGAAATATTATAAACATTAAAGATGAACTGTGTAAATACCACTCTTTGGAATCTATTCCCATTGATCTCCTCTCGCATTCCAAGATAAACGGTTTCAGTGATTTCCAGATTGCCAGGCATGTATTAAAATCGGGTGCAGCTCAGATCAACGACGACCTCATGAAAGTAAGGGATCATCGTAAAAAACTGGGTATTGTTCCTTATATCAAGCAAATAGATACTCTTGCAGCGGAATATCCCGCTATTACAAATTACCTGTATCTTACTTACAGCGGATCGGAACATGATATTACATGTGAAAACGATAAAAAATCTATAATAGTTTTGGGTTCAGGTGCTTACAGGATAGGTTCAAGCGTTGAATTCGACTGGTGTTCTGTAAATGCAATCGATACAATCAAAAAAGAGGGATTCAGATCTATAATGATAAATTACAATCCCGAAACCGTAAGCACAGATTATGACATATGCGACCGGCTTTATTTTGATGAGCTGACTTTCGAAAGGGTACTCGATATAATTGACCTCGAAAACCCCGGAGGTGTGATTGTGTCAGTGGGTGGTCAGATACCTAATAACCTGGCAATGAGGCTTTATAATGAACATGTGCCGGTTCTTGGGACTTCTCCTGTTTCGATCGACAGGGCAGAAAACAGGCATAAATTTTCTGAAATGCTTGATATCCTCAAGGTCGACCAACCACGATGGAAAGAATTATCTACGATAGATGATATTTTTGAATTTGTCGATAGGATAGGCTTTCCAGTACTGATAAGGCCGTCTTATGTCTTATCAGGAGCTGCAATGAACGTCGTCTCAAACAAAAATGAATTATCGCATTACCTAAAACTTGCAGCTCAGGTTTCAAAACAATATCCTGTTGTTGTATCAGAGTTTATTGAAAATGCAAAAGAAATAGAGATCGATGCAGTAGCCAGGGATGGTGAAATGTTAGCATATGCTATCAGTGAGCACGTGGAGTTTGCGGGAGTTCATTCCGGTGACGCAACAATGGTCTTCCCGGCGCAGAAAATATATTTTGAAACATCAAGAAGAATAAAACGTATTTCCAAGCAGATTGCTAAAGAACTTAATATTTCGGGACCTTTTAATATCCAGTTTCTCGCGAAAGATAATGATATTAAGGTCATTGAATGTAACCTGCGCGCCAGCCGTAGCATGCCTTTCGTGTCAAAAGTTCTGAAAACTAATCTCATAGAGTTAGCTACAAAAGTTATGCTGGGGCTACCTGCAGAGAAGCCAGTTAAAACAATATTTGAACTCGATTATGTAGGCGTAAAAGCGCCTCAGTTCAGCTTTTCCCGTCTTGCAAAAGCCGACCCGGTTCTTGGAGTTGACATGTCATCGACCGGGGAAGTTGGCTGTATTGGCGAAGGTTTTTATGAAGCAATACTCAAAGCCATGTTTTCTGTAGGATACAGGGTCCCGAAAAAGAGTATTTTGCTTTCAACAGGTCCTGCCCGATCTAAAGTTGAACTTCTAAACAGTGCTAAAGCTCTGCGTGAAAAGGGGCATAAGCTATATGCTACCAGGGGAACGCAGCAATTCCTGAAAAATGCCGGAGTTGAGGCGCATGTAGCATACTGGCCCGATGAAAATAAATCACCTAACACCATAGAACTTATCAAATCACGCGAAGTGGATCTTGTAGTTAACATCCCCAAAGATCTGAGCGACAAAGAACTTAATAACGATTATACCATTAGAAGAAGCGCAGTCGATTATAATGTTCCACTTATCACTAATGCAAGGCTTGCAAGTGCTTTTATACTGGCATTTTGTAAAATGAGCATCGACGACCTGGCAATAAAGAGCTGGGATGAATACAAGTAAAGACAAAAGATAAAAGGGAAAAGATAAAAGTGAATAAGAAGAATTGTCAAAGAGAGACACTGAGAAGCACAGAGCTGCACAGAGAAATTTTGAAGAAAGATCTCTGTGATTCCTCTGTGAAACCTCTGTGAAACTCTGTGTAAGTTCTTAAAAATTAAAAATAAATACTAAGCAACGTTCATAAAACAAAATGGTAACTATTAGAAAAGCTGTTCCGAAAGACGCACCGGCAATTATCGATTTCCAACTGAAAATGGCCTGGGAAACTGAACAGATGTCTCTTGTCCCGGAATTAGTCTTTAAGGGAGTTAATGCCGTATTTACTGACTCCACACACGGACAGTATTGGGTTGCAGAAGATAATGGCATTGTTATAGCCTCATTATTGATAACTTATGAATGGAGTGACTGGAGGAACAGCACTGTCTGGTGGTTCCAGTCAGTTTATGTATTGCCGGAATTCAGGAGAAAAGGCATTTTCAGATCAATGTACAATACCATTAAGGATGACGCTGATAAAAGTGATGTGTCCGGACTTCGTCTTTACGTGGAGACAAATAATTCCGGAGCGCAAACAACCTATGATGCTCTTGGAATGGATAGCCTGCATTATAAAATGTATGAATGGATGAAGGAATAACCATGTACTGGCTTCCTGTTATACTGATTCTGCCCTATTTCGTAATTCTTCTTAAAATATACAGAGGCCTTCTGAAAATTAAGACTTTTACAGCTTCAGCTGATCCTGCAACTTTTGTTTCAGTGATTATTGCATGCCATAACGAACAGAAAAATCTTCCGACTCTTTTAAAAAGTATTTCTTGTCAGAATTATCCGATAGATTTATTTGAAGTGATAATTGTTGACGATAATTCCACCGACAGAACTCTTGAAATTGCCACGGAGTTTAGCTGTTTAAGAAATTTGGTTACAATGACTAATACGGGAAAAGGGAAAAAACAAGCAATCAGAACCGGAATATTATTATCAAAAGGGACCCTTATTATTACCACAGATGCCGATTGCCAAATGGGCACTAATTGGATAAGAACAATTGCAGCCTTTTATGAATTGAACAAACCTGAAATGATAGTTTGCCCTGTTAAGATTGAATCAACAACGGGTCTTTCCGGCAGGTTCCAGGAACTGGAATTCATAAGTCTGCAGGGGATTACCGCAGGTTCAGCTCTTATGAAAGAAGCCACTATGTGCAACGGTGCAAACCTTGCTTTTACAAGAGAGGCTTATCTTGAACATTCACAGAATCTGCACTATGAAATTACTTCGGGAGACGATATATTCTTGTTGCAGAGTTTGAAAAACAGGTCACGGTCTAAAATATTATGGCTCGAATCGCTCGATGTAATGGTAACAACCAGAGGGTCTTTGACCTTCAATTCATTTCTGAAGCAGAGGAGCAGGTGGATTTCAAAAGTTAAATCCTATAAGGACCGGGATAGTATCGTTCTTGGGATTGTTACATTTGCTGTAATTGTTATGCAAGTATTATATTTTATCGCCCAGTTGTTCTATCCGGTATTAGCTCTGGTCTTCCTGTCAATTGTTATTTTGAAATCAGTTCCTGATTTTTTAATCCTCATGAATACTTCGTACAGGTATGGGAAGAAAAAGCTGATGTGGTGGTTTTTGCCGGCCCAGCTTATTTATCCCTTTTACGTTCTTTCAGTGGTTCTGTATTCTTTGACCTTCAGGAATAGATGATTCCGGACTTCGGATCAGTTCCCCATTTCCGAAAGGAACTTAATCCTTATGAGCCTTATCTCCTCCTCTTCGAATTCGTTTCCAAGTTCTTTTATTGCATCCTCTAGCGAATCGGATTCAGCTTCTTCCCTGAAATAAGAATAAATATCATGCTGACGCTCCTCGTCAATGGTCATATTGATATAGTAATCAAGATTTATCCTGGTTCCTGAATTTACGATCGCTTCTATCTCTGAAATGAGTTCCGGCATCTCCAGTCCCTTAGCTTCAGCGATATCCTCCAGGGGCCTTTTCATATCAATACTCTGGATAATATAGACTTTAAGACCTGATTTATTTACGACCGATTTTACCACCATATCGAGTGGCCTGATAATCTCTTTCTCCTCAACATATTTTTTTATGATCTCAACAAATTCCTGCCCATAGCGTTGTGCCTTACCTGCTCCTACCCCTGAGATATTCTGAAGTTCATCTATAGTTATGGGGTACTGAATAGCCATGTCCTCGAGTGAAGGATCCTGAAAGATCACAAATGGCGGGACGTCCTTCATTTTTGACAATTTTTTACGCAGGTCCTTGAGTATGCTGAACAGCTCTTCGTCGACCGCTGCCGTTCTTGCACCAAAGGCATTTTCTTCATCTGTAGTATCAGCATAGTCGTGATCCTCGGCAAGCATGAAAGAGGTTGGATTTTCCAGAAAATCCAGTCCTTTCTGTGTGAGTTTCAGAAGTCCGTAATTCTCAATATCCTTGGAAAGAAATTTGGCAATAAGAGCCTGCCTGATAACCATATTCCAGAATTTCTCATCTTTATCCTCCCCTATGCCGAAAAACTCAATCTTATGATGCTTGTAAGATTTTATTGCTGATGTGACTTTCCCAGAAAGAATATTTGCAATATGATCTGCTTTAAACTTCTCCTTAACTGCCAGGATTGTCTCCAGAACATTTACAACAGCCTCATTACCTTCAAATTGTGCTTTTGGATGAAGACAGTTATCACAAGCTTCACAATTTTCCTTTAAATACTCTTCCCCAAAATAATGAAGAAGAAGTTTTCTCCGGCATACAGAGGACTCAGCATAGGAAACTGTTTCCAGAAGCAACTGTTTCCCGATTTCCTGCTCAGCAATCGGCTTCCCCTGCATGAATTTCTCAAGTTTCAGAATATCATTATAACTGTAATAAGCAATGCAGTTCCCTTCGCCGCCGTCGCGTCCTGCCCTTCCGGTCTCCTGGTAATACCCCTCAAGACTTTTGGGTATATCATAATGTATTACGAATCTGACGTCTGGTTTATCAATGCCCATTCCAAAAGCAATAGTTGCTACAATTATATCAGCCTCCTCCATCAGGAACTTGTCCTGATTCAATGTGCGGGTAGCCGAATCCATACCGGCATGATAAGGAAGAGCCCTGATACCATTTACCTTGAGGATTTCAGCAATCTCCTCTACCTTTTTTCGGCTCAGGCAATAAATTATTCCTGACTTCCCGGCATTGTTTTTAATATATTTAATTATCTCTTTAGTCACATCCTGTTTTGACTTTACCTCGTAATAAAGGTTGGGCCGGTTGAAGGAGGATTTAAAAATATCCGCATCAAGAATATTGAGGTTTTTCTGAATATCGTGCTGAACTTTTGGGGTGGCAGTTGCCGTAAGTGCTATTATTGGCGATCTGCCGATCATGTCGATTATGGGTCTTATTCTTCTGTACTCCGGCCTGAAATCGTGTCCCCATTCTGAAATACAATGAGCTTCATCAATAGCATAGAATGATATCTCTATGTTTTTAAGGAATTCTATGTTTTCTTCTTTGGTAAGCGACTCTGGAGCTACATACAGAAGTTTTGCTTTTCCGGAAAGGACATCTTTTTTAACCCTCGCTATTTCGGCCTTTGTAAGAGATGAATTAAGAAAGTGGGCAACATCATCCTCAGTGCTGAAGTTTCTCATAGCATCGACTTGGTTCTTCATAAGGGCTATAAGAGGAGAAATTACAATCGCTATTCCTTTTTTCATAACTGCAGGAAGCTGATAACAAAGCGATTTACCTCCCCCGGTTGGCATAAGCACAAAAGTATCCCTCCCTGCCAGGACATTCCTTATTATATTCTCCTGATTACCTTTAAAAGTATCGAAACCAAAATACTTTTTTAAGTAGTCGTGTATAGTAGAATCATTCAACATAGCCATCCGAAAATGATAAAACTCAATGATTGCAAAGAATTTCTTCTTAGCAGTTTACATAAAGTTACTAAATTTCTTAATCAAATAATATTTTTAAGAATTAATTAACATAAATAACAGCCCGTTAAATATGAAGTTAGACACTGAAAGATTAATATTGTTTTGCAAAAGAAGATTTATCATCTTTACAGGCTGAATTTTTATCGAATCTAATATCAGGTGTTAATGACAATATTTGGGAAAAAAGGGAAGAATGGAGAGAAAGAAATGTCATTCCTTCAGCATCTTGAGGAGTTAAGATGGCACATTATCAGGTCAATTTTAGCTATACTGCTCTTTATGATTATAGCATTCATATTTAAAAATATTCTTTTTAATAAAATTATACTTGGTCCCAAAAGCCCTGATTTTATTACAAACCGGTTACTTTGCCAGCTTGGAGAATACCTGAAAACTGCTGCATTATGTATTAACACCAAACCATTAAATCTTATAAATATAAAAATGACGGGCCAGTTTACAACTCACGTAACCGTTGCCATGGTTGCCGGACTGATCCTTGCATTTCCTGTTATAACCTGGGAGTTCTGGAAGTTCTTCAAGCCTGCCCTCAAACCGAGCGAGGCAAGATATGCCAAAGGTGCTGTAACTGCTGCTTCAGGGTTGTTTTTCGTCGGAGTTCTCTTCGGATACTTCATGCTGGCTCCCCTGTCGATACATTTTCTAAGCTCATATGAAGTTGATCCTTCGGTAGTCAATCAGATTAATATCCGTTCGTATATTGGACTTCTGACATCAATCTGTCTGGCCACTGGTCTGGTATTTGAGTTACCGATTATAGCATTCTTTCTAACTAAAATTGGTATTCTTACACCTACCTTCATGAAAAAATACAGGAGGCATTCAATCGTGGTCATCTTTATAGTTGCCGCACTTATTACTCCTCCGGATATCTTTTCTATGACGCTTGTAGCTATTCCTCTGGTTGTTCTTTATGAGGTCAGCATCTTTATTTCTGCAAAAGTCATAAAGAAAAAAGAAAAAGATCGCAAAGAATTCTTTGGTAAGGATGAAAAAAACCAACCCGCAACTTCATAGTACTTTAAATGAAACTTTACACTGAAAATCTTGTAAAAAAATATCACAACAGGACTGTTGTTGACCAGGTTTCTGTTGAGGTTGAACAGGGGGAGATCGTAGGATTACTCGGGCCAAACGGCGCTGGCAAGACCACTACATTTTACATGATTGTCGGATTAATCAGGCCACGGGAGGGAAAAATATTTCTTGATGAAGAGGAGATAACAACGCTTCCGGTATACAAACGCGCCAGAAAAGGTATCGGATACCTTGCACAGGAAGCCTCAGTATTCAGGAACATGTCTGTTGAAGATAACATACGTGCAGTTCTTGAAATGTCGGGCTTTCCGAAAGAGGAACAGGAAGAAAGGCTTGAGACTCTCCTTGGAGAATTCGGATTGCATAAAATAAGGGCGAGCAAAGGTATTCAGCTTTCGGGAGGGGAACGACGACGCACTGAAATTGCACGGGCACTTGCCCTTAAGCCTAAATTCATTCTGCTTGACGAACCCTTTGCCGGTGTTGATCCTATAGCAGTTGAAGATATTCAGGATATTGTTTCAAAACTGAGAGAAAAAAATATCGGAATTCTTATTACCGATCATAACGTTCACGAGACCCTCTCCATTACCGATCGGGCATACCTTCTGTTCGAGGGTCGTATTCTGAAATCCGGCACATCTGCGCAATTGGCAGATGATGAGCATGTAAGAAAAGTGTATCTCGGGAAGAACTTTGAACTGCGCAGGTAATCTGATCAATTTGTTTTCATGATAAATTATTATACTTTTGCGGGGAATTTTACCGCGGATGTGTCGTAATTGGTAGCCGAGCAAGACTTAGGATCTTGTGTCTTCGTGACGTGGGGGTTCGAGTCCCTTCATCCGCACAAAAGTGTCAAGCCGCCCGTAACCTCTTAAAAAGTGCGTTTTGGCGGTTTTTTTCAACTACACAATAAACAATAATAAAATGAATATTACCAAAGAAACCATCGACGATCTGAATGCAGTTTTAAAAGTTAAGATCGAGAAAACCGATTATGAAGATAAGGTTGAGACAGTACTGAAAGATTACAGGAAGAAAGCAACAATAAAAGGATTCCGCCCCGGAATGGTTCCGATAGGGCTTGTAAAAAAAATGTATGGCCGCGCTGTTCAGATCGATGAGATCAATAAGGTAGTTACCGAAAACATCCAGAAATACATTAATGACGAAAAGCTTGAACTTCTTGGAGATCCGATCCCAAAAACAGATGAACAGGAAAAATTTGATTTCGACACACAGCAGGATTTTACGTTTTCATTCGAAATCGGATTGTCTCCGGCAGTTGAACTGAAACTGTCGAAAAAAAATAAAGTCAATCAGTATGAAATAATTGTCGACGAAAAGATGAGGAGCCAGTACCTCGAAAACTATACCCGAAGGTATGGTGAATTAAAGAAAGCCGACCAGACCGAGGAAAAAGATGTTATCAAAGGCAAAATAGAAGCTATTGATGAGAATGGCAATGTCATTCCTGAAGGACCCTCCGTTGAAGAAACATCACTTGGCATTGATATAATAAAGGATAAGAAAATTAAAGAAGAATTTATCGGTAAAAACATTAAGGATACAATCGATTTCGATCTGAAAAAAGCATACCCTAACGATACGGAAATAGCCGGTATACTTCATAAAAAAAAGGAAGAGGTTGCAGATCTTGTGGCGAATTACAGATTTACAGTTAATGAAATAAGCCGGTTTTATCCAGCCGAGGTAGGCAAACAGCTTTTCGACAGGATTTATGGTGAAGGAGTTGTCAATTCTGAAGAGGAATTAATGAAAAAGATTGAAGAGGAAATCACCATTAACCTGAAACGCGAAAGTGAGTTTAAACTCATGATGGATATTAAGAATCTGACTATGGAAAAAACAGATTTCCAGTTGCCTGAGGAGTTCCTTAAAAGATGGCTGCTCAGAGTCAATGAAAAAACCACTGAAGAACAGATCGAAAAAGAATTTGACAGTTTCAAAAAAGACCTTAAATGGCAGCTGATCCGCAATAAAGTAGCTCGCGACAACGATGTGAAAATAAGTGAGGAAGAACTGCAGAAAGAAGCTGAGAACATTACAAGGTACCAGTTCCAGCAATATGGCCTCTTTTATACTACTGATGAGCAGATTGCTAATTATGCGAAAGAGACCCTGAAAAGAGACGAAGATGCAAAAAGAATAGCCGACAAAATACTTGATGAAAAGGTTATTCTGCTGATAAAGGAACTTGTAAAGCTTGAGGACAAGAGTGTTACAACTGAGGAATTTAATAAGCTTTTTGAATAGTAATCAATGCTTTGCAATGATTTATTTTAATTTTATTATCTTTGCCTGTTAATTTTTAATGTAAAAAATATGAATATTCTTGACGATTTTGGAAAGTTTGCAATAAATAAACGTGGAGTAAGCAGTACGGG
>PMIJ01000127.1 GCA_003157015.1 Bacteroidales bacterium | reverse complement strand
TATACCATGTCTGTAACCTATACAGAGGATTTAGGGGTAAAAAATTACATAGGGCAGTTGAAGCCCAATTTGGGATGAGGTAAAAAATCGAAGATTAAGAAGTAACTCAAACAAAATATAGATTTCTCTTATGAATCAGGTATTAATTTTGAAATCACACTCTAATATTAAATTTTCAAACATGAAAAGCAATCTTATAAAAAAAGGCTTTTTTTCAAGTGTGTTGGCAGCAGTTTTAATATTTGCTGTTTCAGCACAACAACAGAAGCCAGTCGTAGCTGATGGTCCTTTCAAACCAAACAATGAGTCGCTCAAACAGTATCAATACCCCGAATGGTTCCGTGATGCCAAGTTTGGCATTTGGGCTCACTGGGGGCCACAGGCAGTTCCACGGCAGGGAGACTGGTATGCAAGGAGAATGTATGAGGAAAAAGATCCTGCATACAAGTACCATATCGAGCATTATGGACATCCTTCAGAGTTTGGTTACAAGGATATAATACCTCTTTGGAAAGCAGAAAAATGGGATCCTGATAAGCTCATGGAATTATATAAAAAGGCCGGCGCCAGATACTTTGTGAGTATGGGTACTCATCACGACAATTTTTTCCTATGGAATTCAAAGCTTAATAAATGGAACGCTGCCAATATGGGTCCTAAAAAGGATGTTGTCGGCATCTGGCAACAGGCTGCAAAAAAACAAGGGTTGAAATTCGGAGTATCAGAACATCTGGGTGCCAGTTTTACTTGGTTCCAGGCTGCACATGGTTCAGATAAAGAAGGCTCAAAAGCCGGAGTGCCATATGATGGTGCAAACCTTAATTACCAGGACTTATATCATGCAAAAGCTGAAGCCGATGATAAAGACTGGCTGACTAAAAATCCTGCTTTTCAGCTAGAATGGTACAGAAGCATTAAGGAGCTTGTTGATAATTACCGGCCTGATCTTCTTTATTCAGACAGCAAAATGCCATTCGAGAATGTGGGTCGGACTCTTATTTCTTATTATTATAATCAGGATATAACAAAGAATAATGGAAAGCTCGGGGTTGTCTATACTTGTAAACAACCCTCAGAAGGCATGTGGGTCGAGGATCTTGAGCGTGGTGTTAAAGATACAGTAAGCCTGTACCCGTGGCAGACTGATACATCAATCGGTGACTGGTATTACCGGACAGACCAGAAGTATAAAACATCCACAGAAGTTATTCAGATGCTTGTTGATATTGTAAGCAAGAACGGAAATCTGTTGCTTAATGTGGTTCAAACTCCCGAAGGAGATCTTGAACCTGATATGCTGAAGATACTTGATGAGATTGGGATATGGACAGCGGCGAACGGAGAAGGTATTTATGGGTCGCGACCATGGAAAATATATGGAGAGAAACCAGCAGATAAGCCTGTAAAGAAGCTTGGCAGATTCGATGAGAATTACGGGTATAGCTCAAAAGATATCCGCTTTACAACAAAAGGAAGTACTCTTTATGCATTCTGCCTGGGTAAACCTGAAGAGAATATAATGATCAAATCTCTGGCTAAAACCTCAAAACCGGCAACAAATGCAATTGCATCAGTCTCAATGGTTGGCAGTAATGAAAAAATCAACTGGAAGCAGACTTCAGAAGGGCTTATTATAACTAAACCGGCAAAGATGCCTTCATGGCAGGTAATAGGGTTCAAGATTGAATTCAGGAAATAAAATTTATTGATTCATTAGCTTTTTGCTCTGTGCCCTGAGCCATTATCCTCCTCCCTTGAGCCGTTTGATCTCATTGAAGTGGTCCATGGTGAGTTTTTCTCTGGCTTCACGGGTGGTTTTGCGGTAGGCTTCAAATTCATTTTTGAGCTCCTGAAATTCTTTT
Organism: Bacteroidales bacterium; assembly: GCA_003157015.1. GTDB lineage: Bacteria > Bacteroidota > Bacteroidia > Bacteroidales > VadinHA17 > LD21. The sequence continues at coordinate 103,288 of PMIJ01000127.1, read as the reverse complement.
TTTGTATTAGATGTAGTTGACAAATTTCTCTGAAAAACAAGAAATCCTAATAAAAGCAACGCAACCAAACCGCCTAATATGGTCCACATGATTCCGTTATAGGTATCCTTATTCACAATCAATCCAATTACTTTGAGACTGTTTTTTGTCCGGGTCATTTCCTCAAGACTGGTTTTTGTCAATTGAAGATTAGCCCTTAGTGAATCCAATGAAAGGTTCAATTCTGATGCTGTTTTCTTCAGTCCGGCTATCTTTTTGTCAGCGGCAGAAAGTGAATCATTAACATTTGATTTTAGCTTTTGAAACATATCCTCCCTGATTGCCCTGTAATTTTCATAAATTATTGTCCTTCCTTCCAGGTACTTGAGTTGTTCTTTCAGAGGATTTTTTATGAGTTCATCTGGCATAACAGCCTGGCCCGTTACTTTCATAGCTGTAACTATCACTACAGTTATGATCAAGAAACATCTGACTTGTAACTGTTTCATATTTTCCATGGATTAAACTGATCAGAATTGACTCTAATATATTAACGTTCTGTTTCACTTAAAATTATATGCTAAAAAAAAGTAAATTTATATTCTTAAATAATAGTATCATAATGTATGCTGGAAATACTGATGAAAAAGTATTATAGGTATTAGTTCAGGCATAACCTAAAATAGACAAAAAAAGAACAGTTAATCAATATAATTATTTAAATATAAGGAGATTATTATATGAAAAAGCAATTTATGACATTTTTTTCAGTTTTATTCCTGCTGGTAACACTTAGCACATATTCACAGGAAACATCAAAAAAACCTGTAAATCAGCCTGCTCCCGGACCTGCATTCAGAATGCCTTTTGCTTTAAAATCAGCTGAAATACTTCCCGATAACAGTGTTACTTTCAGATTGCTATCCAAGGATGCCTCTTCAGTTGAAGTGAGTGGCGACTGGATGCCCGGGTTTGGTACCAGTGTTCCTATGGTAAAAAATGATACAAATTTGTGGACGCTTACCGTAGGTCCGCTTAAACCGGAATTGTACAGCTATACTTTTTTGATCGATGGCATCAGGGTAATTGATCCTAATAACCCGCTGGTAAAACGTGATGGTACACGCAATGAAAGTATGTTGCTGATTCCCGGAGAGGAATCTGACCTCTATATGGTTAAAAATATTCCTCATGGAACCCTAAGTAAAGTATGGTATGAATCACCGACATTGAAGCTAAACAGGAGAATGTATGTTTATACACCGGCAGGTTATGAAGACAGTCAGACCAGATACCCGGTTTTTTATCTGCTTCACGGTGGAGGAGGTGACGAGGATGCGTGGACAACTCTTGGCCGGACTTGTCAGATTATGGACAATCTGATTTCTCAGGGAAAAGCTAAACCCATGATCGTTGTGATGCCCAATGGAAATCCGGGTCAGGCAGCAGCCTTTACCGATGCTTTTGTAAATCCATCAGTATCTGCGCCTTACGACATGGGGTTGGGCCTTTTTGAAGAAAGCATGGTTAAAGATATTATTCCTTATGTTGAAAGTCATTACCGTGTGGTTGCTGACCGCGACCACCGTGCCCTGGCAGGGTTGTCAATGGGTGGGATGCAGACGCTTACCCTTACCGGTAATTATCCCTATATGTTTGGATATATTGGTGTTATGAGCATGGGTCTGGTCGATGTCACAACTATGGGTTTGAAGCCGGATCCTGATCCTGATCAGGATATCAAGTTAGAAACTCTTAAGAACAGCGGTTACATACTATATTGGATCGGAGTAGGGAAGGATGATTTTCTTTATAAATCAGTACAGAGCCTCAGAACCGCACTGGATAAACATGGTCTGAAATATACCTATCGTGAAAGTACGGGTGGGCACAGCTGGGCAAACTGGCGCATTTATCTTTCAGAATTTGCTCCGCAACTATTCAGATAAAAAATTGCTGTTAACTTACGATGGTAGCTGTTTTCGACATTTTAGTTTTTGTTCATGGCTTCGGCATGATTATTGCACAAATTTTAGTAGAATACTAACCTGTCATGAATGAAGAAATACAATGCTATTATTAGTTTTGTTCTGATAATATTTTGTTATTCAGTTGGTTATTCTCAAAAAATCACTACGGGTATTTACAGCGGAGTGAATTTTTCAGATATCCAGGGCCAGGATTTTGGTGGTAAATGGGAATCCAAACCCGGACCGGTTCAGGGAATTTATCTTAACTGGTCACTCGGCAGATCCTTCGGACTTCAGACCGGACTTGGCTTCTCTACAGTTTATTATGAACACAGAACCACGTATAACCCTGTTTTTTACATTACCCCTTCCTATTATAACGATATGATGCCGGTTTATTATCAGACAATCGATAAAATGGATTTCAGCTTCATGCGTCTGCCATTGCTTCTGACTGTTTCAATACCTTCTTCAATACAATTCAATATGAAGGCTGGCGTTGTTTTTTCATTTTTAACGGATCATAGTCTGGGCAGTTATTATAATTATTCTTATTCTGTTGCTGACAACATAAAGAAGAACGATTTCGGGTATTTGTTTTCTTCCGGAATTTCCTATCCGTTGGGCGATAGATTCAGGGCCACTCTTAATGTTAGTTACCTTACCGGACGGAAGAAATTCATGGATTATTCTAATATGAAACATGGGTCTTCGGAATATACATTAGGCATTGAATATGAGTTTCTTAAAAAAAATAAAACACTTAAAAATCAAAATCAGGAAAGTGATTCTGCATCTAAAAGAGTGACAATTACATATTATGGTGGTTTAAATGTTTCATGGAATCCACAGAGAGTCGATGGGAAGAAATATTTACCTCTTGCCGGACCTGCATTAGGATTTTCAGTCAATATTCCGCTTAGCCATGGAAGTTCATTTATCTCAAGGGTTTCTTTCGTGAGAAGAGGATATTCAATGAAAGATTCGAGCTCATTTTTCTATAGATATCTGAAAGATGATAAACCCGTCTATGCGGTTAATACAAAAGTCCAGGCAGATTATGCAATTATCCCCATTTTGATTAATATTCCGTTAGGTAAATCTCAAAAACTGTATTTCAATACAGGACCCTGGCTCGGTTTAAGACTGAATGCAAGGAACACCGGAGTTGCTTATAATGTAAACCATTCAGAGTCAAGTTATACTATGCAGGAAACTATAATTTACGATGATATTGAAAAATTTATAAAAGCCAATGATGTCGGATGGGCATTCGGTTGCGGAGTTTCGGTGCCTGTAGTCAAAAACTACAAAGTAGATATATCTCTGCAGTACAGCATTTCATTCAAAGACGACTTTAACAGTTCTGCGGAAGGATATATGCAAAACAACTCAGATCCCGGTTCTGTAATACGTTTCAGAACTATCTCATTGCTGCTTGGAATCAAAATACCTTAAACGGTTATTATTAGCCAGAGACTATGAAAAAACCTGTTTTGTTGATTGCTGTTTTTTGTATCATCATTTCCTGTGCAAAGTACCCTGATCCTGAAGTTAAACTGGTGAAGAATTATTCATTCAGCTTTTATAATCAAACAGGACAGAAATTTTTATCAGGTGATATGGTAAATGACAGTGTCACCTTCTATGCCATAGATAGTAATAATCCTCAGAAAGATTCTGTAAGAGTACTTTTTGAGGTGGTAAAAGGAGGAGGAAGTGTTACTGTTCCGTCAGGGTATACGAATAAGAGCGGATTGCTTTCTACACACTGGAAGCTTGGTACACAATCTTTTGAGCAGAAACTCAGGGCAATAACATACGATACCTCCGGTAATTATCTTACATCGACAAATCTCACGGAATATGGTTTCGGAGAGAACGTTTGGGATACGTGTACATTCTCTCCCGATGGGAGCATGACGGGAATGGTTGCTGATACCAATAGCAGGTTCACACTTATGATTGATAATAATCAGATTTACAGGGAAGGGGCAAGATATTACTTATGGGAACCTGTCAGTGATCCGTTATTAGTATCTCCGAGGACCCTGATGATGGATAGCAAGGGCATAATATATGTCAGTACATGGACCGGAGAACTGGTGAAGAGCATGGATCGTGGGAATTCATGGGAAACCTGTACAAAACCTTTTCCTGATCGTCCCTATTATTTCTATCCGTATATTTCAAACGATAATTATGTCTGGGCTTTCGCATGGGATCATCCTATTAAGTATTCAAAAGACGGAGGTATGACATGGACGGATTTACCTGATGGAAACCCTGTGGCAGCCGGTGGTTTTGGAGATGTTTACCGTTTAAAGGACGGATCACTTTTATATCATGGATCAGGTTGCTGCAGTCTGAACAGATCTTTTGATAATGGCCTTACATGGACAAAAATAGAGACCCCTGGTTATTCTATCAAAATATTTATAAACGAAAAAGAGGAATTTTTCCTTGTCAGTCAGGGACCTGGAACTATAGTGATCTACAAATCCACCGATTACGGTCAGACGTTTTCGCCACTTTATAGTGTTGCTCCAAAATTCGTTACTGATATGCAAAACACATTCAACAAACAGGGCAGTTTTTATTATATCATTCTTCCGGGATATGGAATTTTAAAATCTCCAGACCTTAATACTTATGAAGTATACTGGGTCAATAATAATCTGAATAACCTGTTTATTGATCATAACGGGGTTCTGATAGCAAAAGACTGGAACATGAATACAGTTTATTACAGGAATAATTCGGGAAAATAGTTTTTCCTGTCTGGTAAAAATCAGATCATATCATAAATACCGCTTTCTATCTATAGAATTCCTCTATTCTTCTATTTAGTTTTTACTGTTGAAGGAAGGTATTTACATTTATTTTCAAATTAAATTAACCTATTTGGCAAAAATCAGGTTTAAGTAACTTTACAAAAAATTTAACAACTCTTAACATTGGTTTCAATTAACTTTACAGAGTTTTAATCTGTTAATAAATTTTATTAGTCACGTTTATTAATTATAATATAAAAATTACTTGTATGAAAAGAATCCTGATCTCCTTAGTAATGAGTATTGCGATTTTCATTTCAGGAATCTCGCAAAATGCAGTTGCCCCAAAACTGGGTAAGGACCCTGTAAAAAAGGTTATTGCAGCAATGACGCTGGAAGAAAAAGCATCGCTGGTTGTCGGAACCGGAATGAGAATGCCCGGAGGACCACCTCCTTCTTCCAATGCAAAGGCTCCTGCAAATCCACCCTCAAATCCTCCAACCGGTCCAGTTATAGGACAGACAAAAACCCTGGTTGATGGTGCGGCAGGAACATCCTATGCTCTTCCGCGTCTTGGAATAACTCCAATGGTGCTTACTGACGGTCCTGCCGGAGTAAGAATAAGTCCAACCAGGGAGAATGATAAGAATACTTACTATTGTACTGCTTTTCCTGTCGGAACATTACTGGCTTCTACCTGGGATGTCGATCTTGTTAAGAATGTAGGTAAAGCTATGGGAAATGAAGTGCTTGAATATGGTGCAGACATCTTACTTGGCCCTGGTATGAACATTCATCGTAACCCGCTATGCGGAAGGAATTTCGAGTATTATTCCGAGGATCCTTACATAGCAGGCAAAATGGGCGCTGCAATGGTAAATGGAGTTGAATCTGAAGGAGTTGGCACTTCAATTAAGCATTTCGCTGCTAATAACGCCGAAACGAACAGGAATTCCCTGAATACAATTATAAGCGAGCGGGCATTGCGGGAAATTTATCTTGAAGGGTTCAGAATTACTGTTCAGGAAGCACAGCCATGGACTGTTATGTCTTCCTATAATCTTATAAATGGAATTTATACATCCGAAAATCCCGAACTTCTTACGAACATTCTGAGAAAAGACTGGGGATTTAAAGGTTTTGTTGTGACAGACTGGTTTGGAGGAAAGGATCCGGTGGCTCAGATGATTGCCGGTAACGATATGCTCATGCCGGGAACGCCCGACCAGATAAAAGCTATTGTAAAAGCTGTTCAGGATGGGAAACTTGATGTGAAAATCCTTGACAGAAATGTAGAGAAGATACTGAATATCATGGTGGAAAGCCCGCGGTTCAAAGGATATAAATATTCCAATAAACCTGATCTGAAAGCGCATGCTGAGGTAACACGTCAGGCTTCCTCCGAAGGTATGGTATTACTGAAAAATGACAATCACTCTTTGCCTTTTGAAAGCGGGATCAAAAATGTCTCCGCTTTTGGCAATACTTCTTATCAGATTATTACCGGCGGTACAGGGAGCGGTAAAGTAAACGAAGCTTATAGCGTGTCGCTTATTGACGGGTTACAGAATGCAGGTTATAAAGTAAATGATGATCTCCGTTCACTTTACGAAAACTACCTTAAGCTTACAAAAGCCGGTCGTCCACCGGTAAGAGGACTTATGGCAATAATGGGATCAGCTGCCATCGAGGAACTCACCCTTAACCAGGATATTATCAAAGGAATGGCAAATGTGAGTGATGCTGCGATAATAACAATTGGCAGAAATTCTGGAGAGGGAAGAGACCGCACAAACGTTAAAGGCGATTTCCAGCTTAGCGATTTCGAACAACAACTTATTAAGGATGTATCGGAAGCCTTTAAAGCAAAAGGGAAAAAGACTATTGTTATTCTGAACATTGGCGGTGTCATTGAAACAGCAAGCTGGCGCGAATTCCCTGATGCCATACTTCTTGCATGGCAGGGTGGTCAGGAAACCGGAAATTCAGTTGCAGATATCCTGAGCGGTAAAGTAAACCCTTCAGGTAAAATTGCAACTACTTTCCCTGTAAGTTATGATGACGTTCCGTCTGCTAAGTCTTTCCCGGGAAAAGAACTGACTGATGTAAAACCTGCCGATCAGGGCCCATTAAGTTCTTTCATGAGAATAAAACCGGCTATTGTAACTTATGAGGATGGAATTTATGTGGGCTATCGTTACTATGAAACATTCAAGGTGAAGACAGCCTACGAATTTGGTTATGGACTTTCCTACACTGATTTTACATATAGTAATATAAAGCTCAGCTCAACAAAATTCTCAGGTTCCATTTCTGTCACTGTAGAAGTAAAAAACAGCGGAATTGTTGCGGGTAAAGAGGTTGCAGAATTATATCTCTCAGCTCCTGCAGTTAAACTCGATAAACCTGCAATAGAGCTTAAAGGATTTGCTAAAACAAAACTTCTTAAACCGGGAGAATCTCAGACTCTGACTTTTGTAATTGATAGTCGCCGTCTTTCTTCATTTGATCCTGCAGTTTCTTCATGGGTAGCTGAAGCAGGTAAATATGATGTAAAAATAGGGGCTTCTTCAAAAGATATAAGGCAGAGCGCAACATTCACTCTTGCCAAAGATCTCACTGTCAAGAAGGAAACCGTTTCATTGGTGCCAAAAGAAAAAATCAATGAATTGAAACCTGTAAAGTGATTTGAATCTTAATATTGACAATATGAGGCTGTCCGTAATGGGCAGCCTTTTTTCTTAAATGCGAAAATGATTCCTGCTGCAACATAGCTGTTTTTTGTCCGTCTTTTAAAAGACCTGAACCAGCCGGAATTAAATAATTGCATTCAGGATCGAAGTAAAACCAGTTTCTTAACTCTTTATTAAAATTTATCATGTTCAGCAACCTTCTAAAGCACAGTCTAAGATCTTTCAAGAGACAGCGATCTTATATCCTAATCAACATCCTCGGCCTTTCAATAGGAATTGCCTGCAGTCTTCTAATAGCCCTATTTGTTTTAAATGAATTAAGCTATGAGAATTACAATGTTAAAAAGGACAGGATATATAGAATGGTACTGAATGGCAAGTTGGGAGGACAGGAAGTTACAGTTGCTTATTCAGCTGCTATTATAGGTCCTACAATGGTAAAGGAAGTTCCTGAAGTGGAAGATTTTCTGAGGATGAATGGTCTCGGGCCAAACAACATTGAATATAATAACCAGATTTTTGGTGATAATAATATAATTGAGGCAGATTCTTCATTTTTTAATTTCTTTTCTATCCGTCTCATTAAGGGTGATGCAAAAGGTGTACTGAACGGACCCCACAAAGCTGTCCTCTCAGAAACTATGGCAAAAAAGATTTTCGGAAAAGAGAATCCGGTTGATAAGACGATAAAAATAGGATCAGATACTACGAGATTTATAATTTCAGGAGTGATGGGAGATATCCCTGAGAACACTCATTATAAAGCAAGTATCATCACCTCATTTATGACTAACCCAGGATCAAAAAATCCAACATGGCTTAGTAACAGTTTCAGCACTTACCTTCTACTAAAACCCAATTCGAGTTATAAGACAGTAGATGCAAAACTGCCTGGAATGATAATAAAATATGTTGGTCCCGAGCTTCAGAGATATATGGGAATTTCAATAACTGATTTTGGAGCCAAAGGGAACAAATACCGTTTCTTCCTTCAGAATTTAAAAGATATTCATCTCGATACATCTATTCAGCAGCAGTTTAAACCTGCAAGTGATCCCAAATATCTCATGATCTTTGGTAGTATTGCCATTCTCATAATATTGATTGCAGCAATAAATTTCATGAATCTTGCGACGGCTCAGGCTTCAAAAAGAGCCAAAGAAGTAGGAATAAAAAAAGTAGGAGGGTCCACCCGTGGAATGCTGATAGCACAATTTCTTACTGAGTCATTTATTCTTTCATTTGTATCGTTGATACTTGCTTTAGTCTTTATCCGGTTATCTCTGTCGTATTTCAACAATCTTCTGGGAGCAAGCCTGACATTAAAACTTTTTACCGCATGGTACATTGTTCCTGTTTTGATATTGTTCTCAGTTTTAGTGGGTTTTCTTGCCGGAAGTTATCCGGCACTTTTCCTTTCTTCATTCAACCCTTATGAAGTATTGAAAGGCAGTATAAAAAACAGCACAAAAAACGGCCGGCTCAGAAGGGTCCTTGTTGTATTTCAGTTCTCAGTTTCAATCTTACTTATTGTTGGAACAATGATTATGTACCGTCAGATCAAGTATATGCTTAACAAAGATGTAGGCTTCAACAAAGAACAGTTAATGGTGATAAACAGTGCTCATGAACTTGGTAAGAAAATTAAATCTTTTAAAGAAATTGTAAAAGGAATACCCGGTATAGTTAATATCGCCAGTTCCACAGCTGTACCCGGGAGAAATAACAATGATAATGCCTATCAGATGGAGGGAAGAAAAGATGAAAGTTTCCTCATGCAAACCAATTGGGTGGATTATAACTATCTTGAGACCTATGGAATGAAGCTGGCATCGGGAAGATCATTTAATGAATCGTTTACTTCAGATAGAGACGCCTGCATTATCAATGAAAGCGCCTTTAAGAATTTCTCAATTAATGATATATCGAAGATAAGATTTATGGAGCCACGCGATTCTGGTAAAATGAATTACATGCCTGTTATAGGAGTTGTTAAAAATTTCAATTTTGAATCGCTTCGTAATCCGATTCAGCCATATATTATGAAGTTCCAGACAGAGAACCAGATATGGGGATACCTTACAGTTCGTTTGTCGGGAAGTAATTATAAACAGACTATAAGAGCTATTGAAGACAAATGGAAAGAATTTGTACCAAATAATCCTCTGCAGTATTATTTTATTGATGCTGATTTTGAAAATATGTATATTCAGGAAAAACAAAATGCCCAGATGTCAGTGATCTTTTCAATTCTCGCAATCTTCATAGCCGCTCTGGGACTCTTTGGTCTTACATCATTTACTGTTGAGCAGCGTACCAAGGAAATCGGGGTAAGGAAGGCCATGGGATCTTCAATTCCAGGAATTTATATTGTCATATCGCGTGAAATAATTATACTGATTTCAATTTCTGCACTTATTGCCTGGCCTCTGATCTATTATATTGCAAGTAAATGGCTGGAAAACTTCTTTTACAGAATAAATCTGGGAATTTTCAGTTTTGTTGCAGGATTAATTATAGTTCTCGGTATTGCTATATTAACAATCAGCTATCGCATTATGAAGGCAGCAAGAGTAAATCCGGCCCAGTCGCTGAAATATGAATAATTTTTATTAAAATTATAAGCATTAAATAATTTGAATGGCCTTTGTGTACCTTCGTGATAACCTTAGTGTGCCTTTGTGGTAGAAACAAATTCAATTAACCACGAAGGAGCACAAAGTAAGATCCAAAGTTACGCAAAGGGAAAGAATGAAAAATAGTCTTTCTGTTTATCGGTAAAAAACTCTTCTTTGCTTTAAACATATTTACATGATTAGAAATTATCTTCTTGTCATTTTCAGAAATCTGCTGAAAAACAGAGTTTTTACACTGATAAATATTATTGGCCTTGGAATTGCATTGTCAGTCTGTATCGTTGCGTTTTTCAACCATATGTTCAATTATGAATTTGACAGAAAAAATGTAAATTTCGACAAGATTTACCGTATCAACATCTTCAGGGATATGCAGGGCAGGGAACAGGAATATGGTATAGTTCCTGCAACCCTTGGCCTCGATGTGAAAAAGGATATTCCGGGGATCGGGAAAGCAGCCAGGTTAATGCGAACCGGGTCGCCTGTAAAAGTGGGGTTGAATGTTTTTTCGACAAATGTCTCTTATGTAGACCCTGAATTCCTTGATATATTCACCTTCCCGATTATAGTCGGTAATAAAAAGTCAATTGAAAACCAGGCAAATGTTCTTATAAGCAGCACAATGGCTGCAAGATTGTTCGGAAAGGATTATCCTATAGGAAAATCAATCATAATTGTTAATGACAAGAATAAGGAATTTACGTACACTGTCGGCGCTGTATTTGCCGACCTGCCACTAAATTCAAGTTTCAGGATTGACGTGCTTTCCCACTTTGATAATTTTAAATTAATGTGGGATCTCACTGATGCAGACTGGAAATTTCTAACAACAGCTCAGTTTATACTGGTTCCCGACAAATCACGTCTTACTTCAATCACAAAATCTTTAATGGATTATGTACCTGTTCAGAATAGGGCAAGACAGGATTTCAATATTACCAGGTTTAAGCTTGTTCCGTTGAAGGATGTTGGTTCAAATTCGAGGACTACATGGTCATCAGGTCTTTTTCCTTCGTTACATCCTGCGGCGCTTTATTCTCCGCCTATTATGGCACTTTTTATTCTTTTGATCGCCTGCTTCAATTTTGCCAACACATCGATAGCCACCTTCAGCAAAAGATTGAAGGAGATAGGTCTGAGAAAAACATTCGGAGGACAAAGAAGACAGCTTGTGACCCAGTTCATGATCGAAACATTCATTATTTGTTTCGTTGCTCTATTAGTTGGTATTATTATAGCAAGGTTCCTTGTTCCTGCCTATAGCAGCCTTTGGGATTATATGAAAATTGAACTTACTTTCACCAGGTATTTCTTCTTTTGGATATTTCTCATTTTAGTTCTTTTGATAACAGGGTTTCTGTCCGGTGTCTATCCTGCTCTTTATGTAAGCTCATTCAGCCCTGTAAATGTTCTTAAAGGTGCATCGCCATTCAGGGGTGCTGGAAAACTTTCATCGATTCTTCTTGCCCTGCAGTTTTCCATTTCAGTGATGGCCCTGGTTATGGGACTGGTTTTTTCAAAGAACGCAGTATTTCAGAGGACTCTTGATCTTGGTTATGACAGGGACAAACTGATTGTCATGCCGGTACCATCTGAATTAAGCACGTCCTTCAGGAATGAAATCCTCACAAACACAAAGATAATCTCAGCTGAAGGTACTCAGAACCATATCGGTTTCGGAACATATCGCAGACCAATAAAGTATGACCTAAAACAATTGGAGGTGGATGTTATGGATATAGGTCCCGAATATGCATCAACCATGGGACTCCGACTGATTGAAGGCCGTTTATTTGACAAGTCAAGGGAATCGGCAGATCTTACAAATAAATCCATTATTATAAATCAGAAAATGGTTCAGGATTTTGGGTGGAAGGAACCTCTGGGAATGACTGTTACAATGTACGATACAACAAAGTTTACGGTAGTTGGCGTGGTAAAAGATTTTTATATAAACGGAGTCTGGCAGAAGATTCTTCCAACAATGCTAAAATTATCCTCAAATGACCAATATGGCGTATTAGTTGTGAGAGCCAAACCCGAAGATTTACACAGTGTTCTTGATTATCTGAGTTTAAAATGGAAAAGTCAGGCCACAAATTTTATTTTCGGAGGGATGTACCAGGAGGATACGATGCAGGAGAGCAAAGCCATAAATGACAGCATCATGAAAGTAAATGTTTTTCTTGCCATCGTAGCAACAATTTTATCACTGATTGGTATGTACAATCTTGTTTCCCTTGATATAATACGACGCACAAAAGAAATGGGAATCAGAAAAATACAGGGAGCTTCTGTCGCTCGGATAATGTATTTGGTGAGTAAAAAATTCCTGACGGTGCTGGTAATTGCTTCCCTGCTTGGATGTGCTGGCGGATATTATTTGTCGAATATAATGATGGGCAGCATATGGCAATATTTTGTTCAAATAAAACCAGGTATGCTTATCTTATCTGCATCAATTATGTTCGTTGCAACTATTCTTACAATAATCTATAAAATCGGAAAAGCTGCCCTAAGGAACCCTGTTGATTCACTGAGGTATGAGTAGAAAGGGATGGATTTCAACTTTTCCCCTCCTTTTGAAGGAGGGGTGGCCGAAGGCCGGGGTGGTTGATTCCTGATAAATCTGCGTAACTAAAAGACTATTCTGTCACAATTATATAATCAACCACCCTGTCACTCCTTCGTCGTGACACCCCTCCTTCAAAAGGAGGGGAGATTTTGGGTATGATTAATGCCGGGGTGGAATAAAAAAAATCCCGCCTGGGGCGGGACTCTTTTCTTGTTTTATAATTGGGAGTATATATGGTGATTGAAAGTGCTCTAATACATTTTATTAATAAGCTGACCTATTTCATCGCGTTGTTTTAAAGGGAAATTATGGCTTTTTCCATCTCTTGTAACGACGTTTAACCCTTTTACCGAGAACAGCCCTTTTCCAAAGAATATAACCTCCAGAATATTATCAAAAAGTATTTCGAGATTAAATCTGTCAGTATTTTCATCCAGAGTTTTAAAGTACAGCCGTTGGTTTGTAACTATCAGTTTTCCTTCTATAGTATTGTTGTCGATTACCTGGTTTGTGTCACCGGCTTTCAGAACAACCTCATTTGCATATAATTTAACTGTCATGGCTTTTCTTATTTGTGCTTCCCTAAGCGGTTAATATTCTTTCTTTTTCTCTCTTGTTTGTATTAAAGACGTGCAGCATCTGAAAATGTTGCATCAAATATTCTTTAAGAACAAAAAATATCAGTTAAAATTTCTGGAAAATATTATCAGGTAAAAATGGAATCCTGTAGAATTCCTTTCAGACTTCAGACCATGGAAGAATAATTTAGTGGATGTTAGCCAGTATCAAAAGCAGGCCTGTATAATCAGAACTTAAGCGAAAATGTGGTTTCAATGCCGGGTTTAGAGGAAACGGATATTGTTCCGCTATGAAGCTTCATGATCTGACGCGATAAGCTGAGTCCTATACCTGAACCATGTTCCCTGGTAGTAAAAAAGGGGATAAATACCTTATCCATTATATCAGCATCAATACCTGATCCATTGTCAGTTATCTGAATTATTGCTTCAGACTGAAGAGATAAAAATGCCTTTACCCCGATCTTACCATCCTTCCTGTTATTAATTGACTCGGCGGAATTTTTTATCAGGTTGATAATTACCTGGGAAATCAGTTTCTCATCGGCAGTGATATTGAGATTTTGGGGAGTAATATCAGAAGTCAGTGTAATATTATACAATTGCATTTCACTATCCATCAGTATTATAATTTCATTTATGAGGCTTTTCAGCCTGATTTCCTGAAAAATCGGTTTAGGAATCCTGGTAAGATTTCTATAGATTTCAACAAAACTCAGTAGACCTCTGCTTCTTTTCTGTATAGCCCTTAAAGCCAATAAGATATCGTCAGAATTTTTGGATTCGTTTTTAGTCTTTTCAAGTCTGTCTGTTTCATACATTTTTATTATAGTATTGGTCAATGATTTTATAGGAGTGACCGAATTCATAATTTCATGAGTAAGCACGCTAATAAGTTTTTTCCAGACTTCAATTTCTTCTTCTTCAAGCTCAGTCCGGATATTTTGAACTGACACAAGGTTAACCGTTTTATTCTGTATCTTAAAAATTGTTTTTCTGATTGATAATTTCATTATTTCGTCTCCACAAACGGCTTTTATCATATTTGAATGCCGTTGTTTCATTGAAAATAACAGATCTGAAATTCCCGGAATTGATTTATTCAACTCTTTAATATTTCTTACAGATTCAACTCTGAATAATTCCCGGGCCGCTTTATTATAAAGTTCAATGCGACCCTCCTCATCGAATGATATTATACCTATGCCGACGTGCTCAATGGTATTCTGAAAATAATGGTGTTCTGCTTCTTTTTCAATTTTGACCTTTTGGATCGAATCAATTATTTCATTGTAGGTAAGATTCAAAAGGTCAAACGATTTATCCCCTTCGTTAACCCCCTTTGCAGGATCAAGATATCTGACCGATTTCAGAAAATTGTCAAGACCCCGGTTCGTTCTGGTAAGGTAGTGTATAAGAAATATGATCTGGATTAGCCAGATAAATCCTATAGTGAATTTTGTAATTAACAGATAATCCTGCATTAGAGTCCATAAAAAAAATGTTCCGGTGACAGCAATTAAAACTGCCTGTAAAATTACAAGTCTGAAGAAGCGGTTAAAAACCATATTTTTTAATCTTATTATAAAGTGTTTTTCGACTTATATTCAGCTCAATACTTGCCTTTGTAAAATTATTTTCATGTTTTTCCAACGCTTCCAGAATAAGCTGTTTTTCATTCGCCTCAAGGTCAAATGACTTTTGGACGGAAGTATCGGAAATTCTTTGTTGAAAAAATAGATCCTGCTGTTTCAAAATACCTGATTCACAAAGAATAACTGCTTTTTCGACCATATGTTCGAGTTCCCTGATATTTCCGGGGAAGTTGTAATTAAGTAGAGCATTCATTCCCTGTTTTGAAATTTTCAAATCATGTTTATTGTACTTTTCGCCATAAATAATCAGAAAATGATCTGCTAATAAAGCGATATCTTCAATCCTCTTTCTCAGCGGGGGCAGAATAATCTGAATTGTATTGATTCTGTAGAGCAGATCTTCCCTGAATGCGCTGGCAGAAATCATCTCAGTTAATGGTTTGTTGGTCGCTGAGATTAATCTAATATCGATTGGTACCGGTTTGTTTGAACCTATGCGGAATATTTCGCGGTTTTGCAGTGCAGCCAGAAGTTTCGTTTGCATTGACAATGTAAGATTACCTATTTCATCAAGGAAAAGCGTGCCACCCGATGCTATTTCAAATCTTCCCGCCCTCTCTTCTCTGGCGTCAGTGAAGGCACCTTTCACATGTCCGAAAAGTTCACTTTCAAAGACCCCCTCGTTGAATGAAACCATATCAACATTCACAAAAACTTCACCCGATCTTAATGATTGTTTATGAATCTCCCTTGCGATAAGCTCTTTTCCGGTGCCGTTTTCACCGAGGATCAGAATGTTTGCCTCTGTACTGGCAACTTTCGCAATCGTCTTTAACACTTTTTGCATTTCAGGCGAATTACCTATAAACATCCTGAAAGATTTATCTATGTTTTCAGTGAGATGAATTTGCTTATTCCGCAGTTTCTTGATTTCCAGATTTGATTTCCTTAATCTGGCTGCTGTAAGAATTGTTGCAAGGAGTTTATCATCATCCCAGGGTTTCTGTATATAATCAGTGGCTCCCTCTTTTATCGCATTAACTGCCATTTCTATGTCTCCATAGGCTGTAATGAAAAGTATAATTGCCAGAGGATCGTTTTTCAGAATTTTTTTCATCCAGAAAATACCTTCATTGCCTGTGTTTACACCTGCCGAGAAATTCATGTCAAGTATTATCACATCGTAACTCTGACGCTGAATTGTATCAGGAATTGTATTAGGATTCTTTTGTGTATCCACAACTTCAAAATGATTCAGCAGGAACAGCTTTAAAGCAATTAGTATTTCTTCGTTGTCATCTACTATCAGTATTCTTCCTTTATTCTTCATAAATTCGATTTTTAATTCAGAAAAAACTTCCTAAGGGATTTTCTGTACATATTATCATGTAAAATTTCTCATTTCAGGATAACTGCGCTTTTGTGGTTTTATAAATCAAAAATAGGAGTTATTGTGTAATAATTACTCATTATGGTGAAAAGAAATTACTCACAAGGATATTCTGAAAATTATTATGTTCTACATTCTAAGAGTATTATGAGATTGGCACCCAGTTTGATAATAACCTTTACAGAATTAGAAAATGGTTATATAATCTTTTAAAATGTTAGATCATGCTGAAATTTAATTTGAAACTGGTGCTCCGGAACTTACTAAGACAGAGGACGTATTCTTTGATAAACCTTGCAGGTCTTTCAATCGGATTAGCCGGTACATTCATTCTGTTATTATATATCTCAACGGAGCTCAGATATGATAAATACAACAAGAACCTGGATCATATTTACAGGATTAATCAGGAACACAATACTTCAGGTGATGTTTTTTCCACGAGTCCATATGTTCTGGGGACCACTTTGCGTTCCGATATTCCTGAAACATTTAAGATTGCCAGGTACATTAATATAGGTAATACAAGTTTTAAATATGACAATAAAGTATTTTATGAATTAAAAGTTTACTGTGCAGATAATGAAATATTTAACATATTGACTTTCGATGTTATTGAAGGCAGGAAGGAAAATTTCCTGAAAGAACCTAATTCTGTTGTCATAACAAAAACTTTAGCAAGAAAATACTTTGGTGATCTTTCTCCCTTGGGGAAGGTCCTTCAGATGGTGAATAACGGTGATTCATATGCTCTGACAGTTACAGGAGTAATAAAAGATATACCTGTTACCTCAACCTTCAGACCAGATATCTTTTTAGATATGGATATCGCCCTCAAACAATTGGATAAACTTGTGATGAGCACCGATAATGAAAAAAGAGGTCCTGAATACTATGCCACCACGTGGCCCATGGGTTTTTTCTTCACTACACTGGTACTTTTCCCTGATAATTATAAACCGGAATACCTTGAAAGTATTATGGCCGGCTATGAAGGAAAACATTTTGATAAAGAACCTTTTGAGATGAAGTTTAAATTGCAGCCTTATAAAGAGATTTATTTTCATTCCGAACAAATTAAGGGTAGCGGGGATAATATTCATGGAAATTCAAGAAACATCTACATTTATTCAGTTGTTGCTTTATTAATAATGCTAACAGCCAGTTTTAACTATATATTAATATCAACTTCAAGATCTGAACAGAGACTAAAAGAATTTGGCCTCAGAATGACAGCCGGAGCAAGCAGATTATTAATTATCAGGCAAATACTTGGAGAAACGATTTTTATTTCACTTCTCGCCCTGCCATTTGGAATTTCTATAACCGAATTAATGTTGCCTCATGTCAGTCAGCCTCTTTTCAATAAACTTCTTTCGATAAACTATATCGATAACTGGCACTTCACTTTGGGTTTGATCATTGTTACAATTTTAATTGGATGTGGTTCCGGGATATACCTGGCCGTAAAAATTCTCAGTTCAAACCCGGTTGATATTCTGAAGAAAACGGGAGTCAGGGGATCGGGAAAATCACTTTTTACCAAGACTCTTAACATATTACAGCTTACAATATCTGTTGTTTTAATCATCTGTACGGGCACTATTTATGATCAGATAAAATTCTTCAAATCCAGCGATCTGGGCTTTAAAACCCGTAATGTAATCAGTATAAATATGAGTGACGATGGTGCCAGAAAAAATTATGAAACAATTAAAAACAGGATGAAGTCATCTCCAAAAGTTGAAAATGTTACAGGATCTATGTGGGAGTTGCCCTCCGGAAATACAATGGGAATAGGATTGAGCCGGGTTGACGACAAAACAAAGATTGTCAACACTGAAGGACTAATGGTTGATTACAATTTTGTAAGCACCCTGGGAATGAGACTTCTGAAAGGAAGAGATTTTTCGGAGGATATGGGAAATGAAGCCGGAAACCTGATAATAAACCGGAGCGCTATTGAAGCATTAGGGATTGGCGAACCAATAGGTACAAAACTAGCTTTTGGAACTATAATCGGTGTTGTTGAGGATTTTCATATTCATTCATTCCGAACCAAAACCCCTCCGATGATTTTAATGTTTAATCCGCAGGGCGTAAGAAGATTATTCGTAAAGTTAAGTTCCGACAATCCATCCGCTTCATTAGATTTCATCAAGAGTATCTGGAAAGAGTTTGCAATAGAAAAACCATTTGAATACACATTTCTGACTGATTCAACAAATGGTCTTTATTTTGAAGATGACCAATTTGAAAAGACTTTAATGCTCTTTTCAAGTCTGGCACTTTTTATTGCCTTACTCGGAATTTTTGGGATGTCGATGATAAATGCTGAAAAGAAGACAAAAGAAATAGGTATCAGAAAAGTAATGGGAGCGACGCCTAAGGATATCCTGGCAAAATTGTCGGTTGATTTCATATTATTGATATTGATTTCAGTTGTTGTGGCTTTTCCTGTCGCTTATTTACTTATGAACAAATGGCTTCAGAACTTTGTATACCATAGTGATATCAATCTGTGGATATTTGTTCTGGCCGGAATCGCATCGGCCTCATGTGTATTTCTTACCGTGAGTTACCAGGTAAATAGGACTGCAAACTCAAATTCTGTCGATACCTTGAAATATGAATGAAAGGTTAATAAGCAAATGTTATAATAGGGAATCATGGATATAACTTAATTAATGTTCGTTCTAAATTCCTTTCTTACATTTTGAATTTCGAGAAAAGATTCCTCATTCCGAGTCTCCATACAAAATTGCACACCAGGTTTTATGACAACTGGCTCTGAAAGAGCCCAATATGAATAACCTCTGGCGCAGCCAGGGGTAGAAGTCCACTCACCTTTTGCAGCTCTGAAGGAGCTGAATATTATAGTTACGGAAATTACTTTTCATCAACTTTACAGACTGGCTGTCATTTGTTCCTGAAAACTTTATTAAGCCCTTTCAGGTCTTTAAATCAGTATGTTGCCTGTACCGCCGGCTTCACCGGCGGTTATTCATCTTCAGCCACTCGTGGCTTGAAAAAACAAAATTAATACTTTAGATTCTTTAATCAAATTTACAAGTGTCTATTAATCTGTGAGATATAAAATATTGTCATTAGTAGTATTGCCAACTAGGAATCTCCTTATACATCTTCTGTAACATTCTTTATTTTTTTTATCAGCAAGAAATAAAGATTCAAATAGTGTCTAATTATTAGACATATATTTGTTACATATTATTATATTTCAGTATTTTGATAAAAAATGAAGATATGATAAAGGGAACCCTTCTTATTGTAGATGACAACAAGAGCGTTATCAGCGCACTTGAAATGATGTTGCAGTATGAGGTAGAAAAACTAATTTCTATTAGCAGTCCCAAACGAATAAATGAAGTTCTGGAGAAAAATGATATAGATATCGTGCTGCTGGATATGAATTTTCAGGCCGGGATTAATTCAGGAAACGAAGGGCTGTTCTGGCTGAAAGAGATATTGAAACACGACAACAATATAAGTGTGGTTATGATAACGGCTTATGGAGATGTGGAACTTGCCGTGAAGGCTTTAAGAGAAGGAGCCATTGACTTTATTCTCAAGCCCTGGGACAACGATAAGCTGTTAGCTACCATAAATGCAGCCTGGAAACTCAGAACTTCACGAAAGGAAGCTCTAATACTTAAAAATGACAATCAGTTCCTGAAAAAAGAAATAAAAAGAGGCGAAGAAAAGATTGTCCTCGGTGCATCACCGACAATGATTAATGTAATGAACATTGTGAGAAAAGTAGCTGGTACGGATGCCAATGTTCTGATAACGGGTGAAAATGGAACAGGAAAAGAACTTGTTGCAAGAGAAATTCACAATCTTTCGAAAAGGAGCAATGAGTTAATGGTAAATGTGGATATGGGTTCCATTACAGAAAGCCTTTTTGAGAGTGAAATGTTCGGGCACGTGAAGGGAGCTTTTACTGATGCAAAAGAAGACCGCACAGGTAAATTTGAAATAGCTCATAAAGGAACTCTTTTTCTCGACGAGATCGGAAATCTTTCATTGCAATCACAGGCTAAACTGCTCAGTGCACTTCAGAACAGACATATAGTTCGGATAGGATCCAATAGGCAGATTCCTATCGATATAAGGCTTATCTGTGCAACAAATTGCGTTCTCCCTTCGAGGGTAAGTGACGGTTTGTTCAGAGAAGACCTTCTCTATAGGATAAATACTATCCAGATTGAAGTACCCCCTTTGCGTGACAGGGTAGACGATATTCCTGTTCTGGCATTTCATTTCCTTAGAGTGTACTGCGAAAAATATAACAAACCAGGAAAAAGATTAAGCACTCAGGCCCTGGAAAAACTTGCAAATTATCAATGGCCGGGAAATATCCGTGAGATGCAGCACTCTATCGAAAAGGCCGTAATACTTGCCGACACTTCAGTAATTGGTCCATCGGACTTTACTTTCAGCGCATCATCAAAAGGATCGGCAGAAGATGACATCACAACCCTGGAAGAAATGGAAAAGAAACTGATTGCAGAATCAATAAAAAAACACGATAATAATTTAAGCATTGTTGCTTCCAGGCTTGGAATTACCAGGCAAACACTTTATAATAAGCTGAAAAAGTATGATCTATAAAAGGTTTTACCTTGTTATATCCGGGTACATTGCAGGTATTATTCTATTGGCCCTGGGGTTTGCGTTCAGTTTCGGAAAGGACCTTACATATTCTGCGCTTTCATGCTTTGGTCTTGTTCTGCTAACGGTCTTCTTTGGAATATGGTTGAACAGGACCAATAAAAAGCTATCTTATTTCTTCAGTGCTGTCAGAAACGAAGACACCTCACTTTTTTTCCCCGAGGGTGTCGGATTTGCCAGCGAGAAACTGCTCAATAAAAGTCTTAATGAATTGAATACTAAGCTAAAGGATGCAAAAATTAACATCGAGCTGCAGGAGAAATTTTATAAGAGCATAATGGAGAACATAAGAACAGGAATAATATCTTTCTATAAAAATGGGGTTGTGGAATTCACTAATCCGGAAATCAAACGAATGTTCGGGCTGGATCACATTTCACACATAAATAAATTACATACGATTGATACTAAGCTTGTCGACATGCTCGAAAAGATTGAATCGGGAGAACAAAAACGGATTAATGTAAAGGTTAACCATAACCTCATGAGTCTGGCTGTCCATTCCCAGACAATAATTATACAAAACCGCGAGGTAAAAATAGTGACATTGCAGGATATAAAAAGTGAACTCGATATGCATGAGATGGATTCATGGCAAAAACTTATCAGGATTTTAAACCATGAGATCATGAATTCGGTAGCTCCAATAACATCACTCAGCTCAACCCTTTCGGGTTTCTATAAATCAGGAGAAGATCAGGTTAGTCCTGAAAATATTACACCACGGATAATTTCGGATACGATCCGCGGACTCAATATAATTGAGAATCATGGCAAGGGTTTAATACATTTTGTCGAGTCGTACAGAAGCCTGACTCAACTTCCNNAGAGTTTTTCGAGCGTATAATGATTCTGGTAAACAGCGGTTTTGATAATGATAATAGCAAATATAAAGTAAGACCTCTGATCACTTCAAGTGTTACACCGGATGATATAACTTTGGTTGCTGACGACAAACTTCTAGCGCAGGTTTTTATTAATATTGTTAAAAATTCTGTTGAATCATTCGGAAAATGTAAAGAAGATAACTTTATCTCAATGAGTGCCGACAGGAACCCGGATGGCAGGGTAGTATTATCAATTAAAGATAATGGTCCTGGTATGGATGTCGATACAGTCGAGAAAATATTTGTACCCTTTTTCACCACAAAAGAATCCGGGTCGGGAATAGGACTGAGCTTGTCCAGGCAGATTATACGCATTCATAATGGAAACATAACCTGTGATTCCACGCCCGGAAAGGGCACAACTGTTTCGATGATTTTCTGATTTTAATCTTTTCTGCTTCTTAAAAAGTCAATTTATTCTTTACGCAGCGTTTCAGCAGGATTAGTTCTGGCAGCTTTATTTGCTGCCCAGCTTACAGTAATTAATCCTATAGCCAGAGTAAACAATGCCGAGGTTAGTATAAGCCAGATGCTGATTGTTGTCTTGTAGGCATAGTTCCTAAGCCATATGCTCATTGCGAAGTAGCCGGCAGGAATAGCAATAATAAAGGATATCAGCACCCATTTCAATAATTCAAAATTATATTTACTGAAAATATCAGCAATGGTTGCCCCGTTTATTTTTCTTATACTAATCTCCTTAATCCTGCTTTGGGTTGAAAATGTTGCAAGGCCAAATAATCCAAGGCTGGAAATAAAAATTGCTATTACAGACAGAACCAGGAATAAAATATTCAGTTTCAGATCTAATGCATACGATGAATTTAATGAGTCTTCCAAAAACTCGTACGTGAATGGTCTTGAAGGATCAATTTCCCGGATTATTGTCTCAGTACTTTTCAGGACATCCGATATGTGCAGAGGCTGATACTTAACGATTAAATCTTCAAAATCTCTGAATTCATTTACAGTTGAAATGAAGATTGGCTGTGTTTTTTCGTATAGTGAGGAAGTGTTAAAATCTTTGACCTCGCCGATTACTTCATATTTTGTATCTCTTGAAATAAACTTGCCTATTGGGTTATTCCCCCCGAACATCTTAACAAATGTCTGGTTAACAATAACCTTATTGCTGTCGGCTTTTACGTTTCTGAAATCACGGCCATCAACGAGAGAAATCTTCAGTGTTTTAAGGTAATTTTCATCGACATAAAGTACATTTAACATTACCGGTTTTTCCACTCCTTCAAGTTTATAACCGTTTGATGTAAATCCCAATCCGGGCCTGCCACCGGCAGATACAGTTACTGAAATAACTCCAGGAACTGAGGATAGTTTCTCTTCGATAAGCCTGTAAGATGCTGAAGTTTTTGAACTCAGCTTGGCAACAAGAAGATTCTTTTCGTCGAAACCCTTATCTATCTTTCGGACGAACTGCATCTGGGAATAGATAACCAGACAAGAAATTATGAGTCCCGTTGAAATAGCAAACTGAATAGTGACCAGTATATTTCGCGAGGATTGTTTCCTCTTACCCTGGTTTATGTCAGATAGTAATGCCAGCGGATTAATTGAAGAAAGGTGAAATGAGCTATAAAAGCTGGCAAAAACAGTACAAAAGAGGAACAGTGAGACAAAAATCAGAAACCATCCGGGGAGTCTTATTAATGTCAGGGTAAGATCCTTACTGATTATCCCGGAAATAAAAGGAAGAAGTATTTTAATAAGGATATATGCGAGTAAAAGAGAAATGGAAATAGCTATGGCCGATTCAATGAAGAAAAACAGGACGATATTTTTCCTTTCTGACCCGAATATTTTCTTTACCGAAACCTCTTTAGCTCTCCGGAAAGATAGAGCAGTGCTGATGTTTATAAAATTGAAGCAGGCAATCAATAGTATTAACAAACCAATACCTGAAAACAGATAGAGCTTGGTAATACTTCCTTTCTCACCAATATCATTTCCTCTGTCTGTATTTGAATAAAGATGAATATCAGCTATTTTCTGAAGATAAGGGGTCAACAGAAAGCCAGCTTGCCTGAATGTTTTATTTATTGCCCCTTCCATATATACCATGATCTGTTTTTCCAGCTGTGACGGATCAGCACCTTTGATCAGCCGGATAAAAGTATATGCAGTCATTCCGCCGTCCCAACCAATATGGTACTGCTTTTCCTCAATGGAAATCGGGAGCAGGCACTCGAACTGAAAAACTGTATTGACGGGTGGATCCTTTGCGACTCCTGTTACATTGAATGTATTTCCTGCGATCAAAATTAATTTTCCAAGGGGATCTTCAGTACCAAAGATTTTTCTAACAGCTTTCTCAGTTAGAACAATACTTTGAGGAGATTCAAGGCATGTTTTTTTGTCGCCCTTTAATAAGTCAAAAGAAAACATATCAAAAAAAGTTCTGTCAGTATACAGAACTGTAAGCTGGCTGAATTTGTTGTTGTAACTGGCTGATGCGGTCTTTGGATCAACCCTGACCATTTCTTCTATAACCGGGAACTCTTTTTTGTATTCAGGACCTGCAGGCATATTGATCGATCCCTGGTTATACACAATGTTTGGTGTTTTTATAAGCAGAGCAATTCTGTACAGTCTTTCCCGATCTTTAAGAAACTTATCGTAACTGGTCTCCCCAATGATCCAGATAATCAATACCAAAACTGAAGCAACACCAATTGTCATTCCCAGGATATTTACAAATGAGTATGGCATCTGCTTAACCAGCGATCGGAAAGCATTGCGGAATAATATTTTTATCATATGCCTGAAATTTAGTGAGCTGCTTCGAAAAAAAACTCAAACCTTATGCCAGTTGTCTTATTTTGCACAAAATCAGGAAGATAACTTTAGAAAATTAGTGAGAATGATCAGTTGTGTATATAAATCATACAAAAAGGTTCAAATTTTTAGACAGAATTTGGATCTGATTTTTCTCTGTGGTTCTCTGACTATTTGCCTCTCCCTAAATCCCTCCCCCAAGAGGGAGGGACTTAATCATTAACATATTGAGGGTTATCCCCTTCTCTCTTGGGAGAAGGGGGCAGGGGGGAAGAGGCAAAAAAGATTACACAGAGAATACACCGAGTGCCATAGAGTTAATAAGGTATGATGAATAAAAAGAAAAAGAGGTCTCCCAAAGGAAACCTCTAGTAAAAAACTTCTTATAATGTTCGTTATTTTTCCGTAACTACCTGTCCATCAAACAGATTTACAACCCTGTGAGCATATCCAGCATCTCTGTCGGAGTGAGTTACCATTATGATAGTTGTTCCTTCTTTATTTAATTCCGTGAGAAGGTTAATAACCTCAATACCGTTCTTTGAATCGAGGTTACCTGTTGGTTCGTCAGCAAGAATAAGTTTAGGATTAGCAACAACAGCCCTTGCAATAGCTACCCTTTGCTGCTGACCGCCGGAAAGCTGCTGAGGAAAATGTTTAGCACGATGTCCTATTTTCATCCTTTCAAGAACCTGTTCCACTTGTTTCTTCCTGTCGCCGGTCTTCATCTTAAGATAGATCAATGGCAATTCTACATTTTCATAAACGTTCAGTTCGTCGATCAGGTTAAAACTCTGGAAAACAAAGCCAATGTTTCCTTTGCGGAAGATTGTCCTGTCGCGTTCTTTAAGGTTAGCAACTTCGGTCCCGTTAAATATATAACTTCCTGAAGAGGGATTATCGAGTAATCCAAGGATATTTAAGAGGGTGGATTTTCCACATCCCGATGGGCCCATTACTGCCACGTATTCTCCCTCTTTTACATTGAGTGTCACTTTATTGAGAGCTGTAGTTTCAACTTCTTCAGTTCTGAAGATCTTGGTTAAATCATTTGTTTTAATCATGACTTTAGTTATTAATTGTTATTTAGATTTTTTAAGAATAAG
This sequence comes from Bacteroidales bacterium, assembly GCA_003157015.1. Classification (GTDB taxonomy): domain Bacteria; phylum Bacteroidota; class Bacteroidia; order Bacteroidales; family VadinHA17; genus LD21. The sequence continues at coordinate 77,620 of PMIJ01000127.1, read as the reverse complement.
TTTTTCATTTTTTCCAAAAGTTTCGTATCCCGAGACTATAACTTTTTCGCCTGGTTTGAGACCTTCAAGTACTTCATAATATTTTGGATTTTTTCTTCCGATTGAGATATTCCTTCTGGTAGCGAAAGATTCGGATGGATCGAGGACAAATATCCACTGCCCGCCTGTTTCCTGGAAAAACCCACCGATTGGCACAAGAACTGATCTTTTCGGCTGGCCCAGCTGCAGGCTGATATAATAGGTCTGACCGGTTCTGATATTATCAGGCATGCTATCGCGGAAGATCATGTCAATTTTGAATGTGCCGTTTCTCACCTCAGGATAAACTCGTCTGACAGTCAGGTTAAACTTATTGTTCTGCCTGTCAAGAGTAGCATCCAGCTGGGTTCTGACCCTGTCGATATAGTGTTCGTCAATCTGTGCAACGACTTTATATGAAGTCAGAACATTGATCTGCCCCATGTTTTCTCCCTTTGATATTGATTGTCCTATTTCGGGACTTAACAGGCCAAGTTCACCATCTACGGTTGCCCGGACATTCAGGTTTTCTACTCTTTTTTTAACCATATCGAGGTTATTCCTCATATTATTGAGATCCTTTTTAATAGTTTCAACGTTGACTGAACGAAAAACTGAATCTTGTTTTTGACGTTCAATATATAGGTCTTTCGACTGATTTGCCATATCAAGGTCCTCTTTGGAGCGAAGGTATTCCTCTTTGGAGATAAGGTTATCTTTTATCAGAATTTCATTCTGTTGAAAATTCCGAGCCTTTCTTTCAATATCATATTTTAAGGTAATGAGTTCTCTTTTTATCTGCAGTTTTTCCTGTTCCATCTCAATCTGTGTGGTTCGCAGGAAGTTCTCTTTTTCTGCAAGCAATGATTCGCTATTGAGAATAGCGAGAAAGAGATCAGGATTTGACAATCTTAATATTATATCTCCCTTTTTGACCATTGATCCTTCTTCAATAAGTTTCTCTTCAACCCGTCCGCCTTCATCAGCATCGAGTTTTATCGTTGTAATAGGTTCAACGGTTCCGGGAACAGTTATATAATCGTTGAACTGATCTTCAGTTACTGTTTCGATTATAAGTTTATCTTTTTCAACTTTATAAGTTGATGTACGATCAGAAAAAAAAGCCATATAGATAAGAACAATCACAACTAATCCTATAGCAATATATCCTAAATGTTTTTTCTGAAGGCCTGTTTTCTTTGGGATCACTTTATCCATTGTTTCACGAGGAGTATCCATTTCAAGTATTTATTTATGATTATTAATGAAGTATTTATTTAGTATCAGTTAGTATCCCTGGTATAATGAATTTTTAGTGCTGATTTAAAAGATTTGTGTATTCGCCTGTAGAATAGAACTGAATTGTGAGTTTTCTGATAAGCAATTGGAGTTTTGTTCTGATCTCTTCTGTTTCCGCTTTGAATAGCGTTGTTTTTGCCACTGAGTATTCAGTTACATCAACGAGGCCTGATTCAAATTTTTTCTCAACAGCATTAAAGGATTGTGTGTTATAGTAATAATTTGCGCTGGCGGCAGCATATTCGTCTTTCCCTCTGTTATAGTTGAGACAGGCATTTTCAACATCTGTATAAAGATTATTCTTTTCCAGTTCGAGTTTTAACTGGGTGTCATTTCTTTTGATCTTTGCCTGCTTAATTATCCTGTGGTTTGAAAAATTATTAAAGATCGGGATATTCAGGGTAAGCATTGCCTGTTTATTGAGGTTACCATTAATTTGCTTCGAATATGAATTCTGTGTAATTCCATCAGGTGCGTTTAAAACATCATAATAGTATGAAGTTATTTGACCATTCATTGTTAATTTTGGAGAAAGATTACCCATTGCAGCTGCTATCTGTTTTTTTGAAGCTGTTAATTCATATTCGATTTCTCTGAGTCGTGGAAGATTTTGGGCGGCAAGCTTATAAACACTATCTGAACTGAATGAGTTGTCTGTAATCAGCATATTAGCCAGGTCAGGTATTAATATATCAAATTCCGATCCGGGTTCAAGTTGAAGCATCTGTTTCAAAGTTGTAATAGCCTGACTGGCAGTGTTATGAGCTATAGTGTAAGACAGCTTATCAGCGGAAACCTGGCTTTGAATTTCGTATTGTTTAGCCAAGGCCTCCTTGCCTGTTTCGACCATTTTGGTAATCCTGAAAAGCTGTTTCTCTGATAGATCGAGTTGCATTTTTGAAGCATCTTCCAATCCTCTGTTATATAACACCTGGTAATATTGTCCTATTATGTCAGCGATCAATGTATTTCTGGTAATTTTCTCTGATTCCAGACCGGCTTTAAGCATGAATTTATTTGCAGCTATCGTATTTATCTCAGTAAATCCGCTGAACAACACAATATTAGAGAATATGCCCAACGTATTTGTCATGTTCTTGTTAAATACTATAGCGTTCGTTTGGTCGATTGACCTTCCGTTTGCAAGATAAAACTGGGATCCGGCATTTAAATTCGGTAAAAGATTCATTCTGGATGCCAGCAGGTCTGCCTCCGTCGATTGGGTCAGAAGCCTCTGCCTTTGCAGTCCAATATTGTTGGTAACGGCATAATTAATGCAATCCTCCAGAGTCCATTTCTTCACCTGAGCCGATATTTCCTGAAAACAGAAAACTAATAGAAGCGATATTATAAGGGATATTTTTTTCATCTTAATCTTTAATTCTTATTTCTTGATTCTAATTTCCAATTTCCAATTCCTGATTCCTGATTCCTGATTCGTTATGCCAAAGAATGTGCCAAAATATTAAATATCACAATATCAACTACATGCAATTATTAATCTTTATACAACTGTCAAAATATTAGACAATGCGATGTGTGAAAATGTTACAGTACAAATCTTTTCTGTATGATCTTATTTTCGTAAGTTTGTTTTAGCCAATAACCAAAAATCATGACAACAATCAGCCGTCGCAATTTTTTGAGAACCTCTGTAATGGGTGGGGTGGCAGCAACCTGTCTCAAACCTTATGATACACTTGCAGCCTTTGGGAAACAAGATAACTACTCATCCAGTGTTGCAATCACCACAGGCGACAACAGGGCCGACTTAGCCTTTCGGGCGCTTAAACCTTTTTCCGGAGAGATCGCACAGGCAATTGGAAGCCGCCGTGTCGTCCTGAAACCAAATAATGTCAATATTGATATCCAGTTAGCCTCAACACATGTTGATACGCTTGAGGGCATACTTGAATTCCTCCAATCGATAGGGAAGACAGGTAATGTTGTAATTGCGGAATCAGCGGCGAATGGTCCCACCTTCGATGGGTTTAAAAACTTCGGATATTTCAGGCTGGCTGATAAATATGGTGTTAAACTGGTTGATCTCGACCAGGAGCCTTATGACATAATTTATGTATTCGATGAAAAAGACTTCAGGCCTCATGCAGTGAGGATTTCTCATTTAATGCTTGACCCCGGTTCATTTATAGTTTCTGTCGCCCGGATGAAAACGCATGACCGCGTTTTCGCAACTTTATCCTTGAAGAATATAGTATTCGGTTCCCCGGTGAAAGACCGGGGATTTACTTTCAACTCTTCCAGCAAAAAAGGGACTGTAAGTGATAAACCAATAATGCATGGAAGCGGTTTCCGGGGAATAAACTATAATTTGTATTCAATGTCGCAGCAATTGCATCCTCATCTCGCTGTAATAGACGGATTTGCGGGAATGGAAGGGAACGGACCGAATGACGGAACTCCGGTGGATCACAGGGTTTGTGTCGCCGGACTTGACTGGCTGGCTGCTGACCGCGTGGGAATTGAACTTATGGGTATCGAATTTTCCAATATCGGTTACCTGAACTTTTGCAACCAGACAGGTCGTGGAACTGCGGACCTTAACAAAATTCATATAATAGGTGAATCAATCAGCGCTCACAAAAAATCTTACAAGCTAAGCGATAACTTTAAAGATCAATTGATCTGGAAGAATCCGATATCCCAAAATCTCACAACAACTCATTATCCAAATTTCCGATTATCATATACCTGAATAAAATGAGTAATAAAGCCAACCTGTCAGGTTTACACCGGGTAGTACTGACATCAATCTTTTTTGTTTTTTTACATGCTTCATCTGCAGGTCAGAACCTGGGCTTAAGTAAACCACAGGATCCTGCTGATCTGCCAAAATCAAGAACTGCAGTTATTCACCCGAAAGTATTGCCGAAGACAGCGGAAGAAACCAAACTGGTCAGAATCTCTAACAATGAATGGATCATCTCTGGGGGGTGGGAACAGGCAAACGCATTTTACCGGCTTATATATCTGACGGATACTTTACCCTGCTGCCTGGCGAGTCAAGAGCCATTACAGCAGAATGTCCTGCCAACAAGTTGCCGGACTCGTTGAAAATTTCTGCGGAGGGTTTAAATGTGCCACTTCAGGAAATTATAACAATAAAGTGATACAGGATTAACCTCATATTTTAAGAAGTTTTGTAACTTTGGTATAACTGTTATCTGATTTGCATTGCATCTTTGTCCCGATGCATTCAGAAGTGTATAGGATTTATCGATATTTGGTAGTTTTTATAAATATTTACCTTAATACGGGTCAGAAAATGAATAAAGACTCTTTTCTGTTTGAATTTTTAAAAAGCGGTCCCTTTCGTTTACTGCTTATTCTTGCAATCCTGATCTTTGTGGGAATTCTTATTTCTAACCATCACAAAGCAATGGTTCAAATGAAAGAGAATGTTTTATACGTTGCTCCGGCACCAAAAAAATAGATCAGTTTTATAAGGAAGGTTAAAGAAGCTAATCTCTTTCTCAGAGCCTCTGTAAGCTTTAAAGGGTTTGTAGTTTTCGGGATTGATTTACGGAGATTCATTGAAACAAAATATCTGTAGTTACAGATTCCAGCTCACGGCCAGCCTATTCCAAAACTCATATTGGCACCGCGGAATCCTGTGTCATAATCAATCCTCTCATTCCGGAAATTATAGCTGGACTTAATTGTCCACTATTTTACTAATTACGAAAATAGATTTTAAAAGCTTATAAAGCTAGTATATGGTTTGCTATGTAATGAACAATATTTACATATTTTGCTTTTGATGACCTCTTTTTCTAAAGTCGGGGAGCCCAAAAATATGAAGATCAAAATTCACCTTAAGTCGTGGTGCGGCATCTTTCCTTTTATCAGATCAACTTTAAAGAGATTTAATCTTAAGAATTTAATATTTATGTTTGTCTGAAAATAAAATCTGATAAAAATGAAAATTGTAGTACTCGATGGATATGTATTAAATCCCGGCGATCTTAGCTGGGACAAGCTGAATAATCTGGGCGAAGTGGTTTTGTATGACAGAACTCCTGCGGATAAAATAATAGAACGGTCGTTGGGCGCAGAAGTTGTAATCACAAATAAAACCCCGCTCTCAGAGCAGACCATACATAACCTTCCAAGCCTAAAATATATAGGAGTTCTTGCGACAGGGTATAATGTTGTGGATACTGCTGCTGCAAAAAGAAAGAACATAATTGTCACAAATGTTCCTTCATACAGTACTATGTCTGTAGCACAACTGACCTTTGCTTTATTGCTTGAACTCTGTCATCATGTTCAGAGGCATAGTGATTCTGTTATAGAGGGTAAGTTGGCTATTTTAGCGCAGGGGCCAGACTGCAGAGGTGGCAATATACACAAAGATCAAAAAGAGCTACAATATAATATCTTAGCTTTGTGTGCTTTGTGGTTAAAGGATTTCAATCTCCGTCTTCCCCTTTAAATCTATTGTCTTCCCATTCCATTTGAAGATGCCAGTAAGTCCTTCCGGGAGAATAATTTCTCCTCTGATTCCATCCTTTCCGGTCCTTTTCAAATCAAAACTTATCATTCCTGCCGGATGGGGCATCTGTCCTTTAATGAAATTTAGGCCGCCAAGGGCAGGTTCTATATCAACAGTTTTGAATCCTGGCGTTCCGGGACGGATACCTGCAACTGTCGCAAGGAAATCATAATCTGGACTTGCGCTCCATGCATGGCAATCGGAGCGGGCAGGATCGGGATTCTCAGCAAAGGTGGTTAACCCTTTTTGCAACATATCATTCCACAGGCCAAGTGTTTCAAGATACTTATCAGCCAATCCTGCTTTTTTCAAAGACTGGGTGAGATAAAACCTGAAATACATGGTTGGCTGTATCAGACTAGTATCAAACATAAACTTTTGTACAAAAGTTTTTTGGCTGTTTTCAGGAATTGTATTCGTGAGAACACCGAAGATCTGGGCATGCATGCTGAATTCTTTTTTCCCCGGTGTATCTGCCAGGTAGCCACGTGATTCATCCCAGCACTTATCATACACAGCTTTTGTTAATTGTCTGGCAATTTCAGAATAATATTCACCTTTCTCTGATTGGCCGAAGTATGTGAAGAGCTCTGCAGCTTTTTGCAGGGCATAAGCAAATTGCATTGAAAGTATGGAGGAATTACCGTCATTCATTCCTCCGGGAGGAACGCCTCCTATGCCGCTTTCATTGTTCCACGCCCATTCAGGTGCCCAGTCGACAAAATTCCAGTAAGCAACTTTTCCGAGTAATCCTGTTTCCTTATCGATCCGTCTGGTAAACCAGCCAAGGACATTTTCAATACCGGGGAGAAAGCTTTTAATGAATTCAGGATCATTGCGCAATGTCCAATAATCGTTGATCATATCTACCCAAAACAGCGAGAATGGCGGAATGATCTGAGGATTCGCCGAAGGATACCTGCTTCGGGTCAGTCCTTCATAATACTGCGATTCATTCAGGTCTGTAATTGCATTTCTTACCAGACGGTCATCACCCGATACATAGAGTGAGATCAGTGCCTGAATCCTTGTATCTCCTACATATTGAAGCTGTTCATAATAAGGACAGTCAAAATATGTTTCATTAGCACAAAGCCGAGCAGTTCTCCACCCTGTATTCCATATTTTTTTCAGGTCCGGCCTGTCCGAATCAAATACTGCATTCTCTTTTAACGGATAGGCTGTAAATTCACTTGAAAAGCTGTTTATGGTCAATGGGTCTGCACTTGTTTCTATCTCCATCTGAAGATATCTCCATGTTCTGAACCAAAGCGGACGAAACAGTCTGTTCGGGTTGCCATCAGGTAAAAAGTAATCGGAATAGCCCAGAATAGATTTTCCTTCGATTTCATTCCTGTTTCCTTTTGATCCGTTAACATCGAAAAGTGATTCTGAATATGTGAGTTTTAAGCGCCCCCCTTTTCCTCCTGACACCAGCAATTCGGGGTAACCGGTTGTCAGTTTTTCCTGATCAAATAATATCATTATTTTCCGGTTGACCGGAATTTTCAAGGCAGCTTTTCCCCCCAGAAACCCTTCTGGCAGGGCGGCTCCGGATATCCGGCGAACAGTTGCAAACCTCTGATGTGTTTGCTCCATAAATGGGATTGCCCGGGGTGTGAGTTCCCAGTTTATGTCAGTTCCTACTCCCCGGGGGTGAGCAGTATCAAGAGTCTTTGGTGTTAACCAGGAATGATCATCATAATCGGGTGTTTCCCATCCCCACGGGTAAAGTCCCGCATCGACCCTTTCGCATGGGCCCACTACAACGAATTGTCCGCTGGTTTCTTTCGAACTTGCAGGAGCAGGAGTATAAGCCTGATCTTTAGTGACTTTCCAGGAAGTATCAGTGTTAACAATTACTTCTGAAGAAGAATTTCCCTGGACTATAAAAGCTGTTTTAATAGAGAATTGTGCCCATGGCTTTAACTCCCCGAAATTCCATACGGTTGCAGCAATGACATTTTTGCCAGGTTTAAGGAATGGCGCAATATCTATACTCTCAAATGTCCAGTGTTCAAGATCAGCGCGTGCCGGACCAAAGCATACCGGCTTGCCGTTAACAAACAATCTGTACCTGTTATCGGCTGAAATGTTAATAATGAATTCCTTTGGCTGCTCTTTCAATTCAAAATCTTTCCGGAAATGGAATACTCCATAATCAAGCAGAGATTCTGTTGGATGAGATATCCATTGTGCATTCCAGCGACCGTTCAGCAGATCAGGATTGATCTTTTCAACAGGCAACTGCTGTATCGTCTGTGCTGACAGATTTATACAGATCAGCGAAATGAGAAGAATATTAATTTTTGAGTACATAGTTTCAAAATTTTAACAATTATAATAGATTTTAGAGACTTAAACACAATATAAGTAAACCAGTGACTTATTATTTAATGATTTTTTTTATTTAGTCTTCCGGACTATCTCTTTAATTTTTCTTCCGGGGATATGATAAAAGTTCAAATTGAAGAAATCCGGATTAATTTATCTACTTTTATAAAAAAATTTCTTGCTATGAGAAATATGGCGTTGGAATATAAAATAAAAGTGAATCGCGCCGGTCTTTGTTAGGTCGCTTCAAGACCCTTAATAAAACATTCTTACATAAATGCAGTAATGAAATATGGCAAAGGTTTAATCTGACCATTTGTTGTCGTATCAAAGTTTCAATTAAAAAAGATTATTATGGATAAGTTAATTATTACAGGATCAAACCTGACAATTGAAGATATGGTAAATGTTGCCCGTAATGGCCAGAAGGTTGAACTCCATACCGACGCGAGAGCAAGGATTAACCTTTGCCGGGCAATGCTCGAAAGAAAGATTGATGCTCATGAGATAATGTACGGTGTTAATACCGGTATAGGTGAGTTTTCAGAAGTTGTTCTCAACAACGACCAGATAAAAGACTTTCAGAAATACCTCGTATATAACCATGCTGCCGGTATCGGTGACCCTGCTCCTCTGGAATATGTCAGAGGCGCCATGCTAGGACGGATTAACGTACATGCTCATGGCAACTCAGGGAACAGGCTGATAATAACTGAAACCCTTGTGGAAATGCTCAATAAAAATGTTACTCCCTTTGTATGCCAGAAGGGTTCTGTTGGTGCCAGCGGCGATCTGGCGCCGATGTCTCAGATCGCATTGCTAATGATGGGCCAGGGTGAGGCATATTACGAGGGAGAGTTACTTGAGGGCAAAGAAGCTATGAGGAGAGCCGTCATTGCTGTACCGGGGCTTATGGCACGCGATGGACTGGCAACTATTAACGGGTCAAATGTGCTCACTGCCATGAGTGCCATATTCCTTTACGATGCCAATAACTGGCTCAAACAGGCTGAGATTGCGGCCTCCATGTCACTTGAGGCCCTGAAGGCAAACATGAAACCCTACTCACCTTTGCTTCATGAAGCAAGAGGTTTCAAGGGAGCCGTGAGAAGTGCAAATGCAATCAACATGTGTGTGAACGGAGGCGACCTTAAAGAGGGAAGAGTTAAGAGCAAAGTGCAGGACGCGTATTCCATGCGCTCAACACCCCAGGTAATCGGAGCTGCTCATGATGCTATGGCCTATGCTCGTTCACAGGTTGAGATAGAACTGAATGGTGTAGGGGATAACCCCATCTTTTTCCCCGATCGCAACATCCAGCTTTCGGGAGCAAATTTTCAGGGATCACCGGTTTCTGTGCCAATGGATATGGCAGGAGCTTGTATCACAATGGTAAGCGTAATGTCTGAAAGAAGGATGAACAGATTAAATAACCCGGCATTGAGCGTGGGGCTTCCAGATTTCCTGACAAAAGGAGCCGGCATGTTTTCAGGGCTGATGCTGAGTCAGTATACTGCTGATATGATGATCGTTGAACAAAGAATACTATCAGCACCTGCATCAATTCAGTCTATACCGGCAGCTGCTGATCAGGAAGACTTTGTATCTATGGGAATGAACACTGCAATTAAGAATTTCCAGATCCTCGATAATGCTTATGGTATTCTTGGTATTGAATTTATGGCCGCTGCTCAGGCTCTTGACTTCAGAAAAGAAGAATATAAATTTGGAAAAGGTGTGCAAAAAGCATGGGAAGTGATAAGGAAGCATGTCGATTTTCTTGATATAGACCGCCCGCTTTATCACGATCATACTGCCATGCAGAAGCTTGTCAAATCGTGCGAAATACTAGAAGAAGTCGAAAACGAGATTGGGAACCTTGGTTGATAAAGTTCTAAACCCGGGAGGTGAATCAACCTGTCGCGATCATAACTGATTTATTTTGTAATGAATCTGTTATGATGAAGCCTGGGATCAACTTGGGTTCTTTGTCCATTTGTGGTCACAGCTATTTTTTGGAAAAGACTAAGACTTTTTATAGTTCTGTCCACTGAAGGGGAAAAAGAACTGATATCTTTGTATATATGCTATTAAAAATTCTGATCAGGTAAATAAAACTGATATATGAAAACCAAAATCTTTTTTACCATTGCTTTTTGCATCTTCGCCGCATCATGTACAACAAATCGTAAGACAGACAATGTAATTGAACTTCCAAAAGAATGGAAATTTCAAACCGGAGATAATGCTGCTTTCTCAAATCCTGATTTTAATGATCAAGCGTGGAAATCCATTAAGGTTGACAGTTTCTGGGAAACACAGGGCTATCCCGGTTACGACGGGATTGGCTGGTATCGCACCAGGGCAGTGTTCCCTTCTTCACTTAAAAATAACAATAAACTGTTTAAATCTGTACGCGTTGCTTTAGGCAGGATTGATGATGCGGATGAGACCTGGCTCAATGGTAAGAAAATTGGAGAAACAGATGGCTGGGACATTGATAGATCATACTATGTTCCCTTTAATCTTATTCACTGGGACAAAGAAAATGTGATTGCTGTCCGGGTGCATGATAGAGGAGGAAATGGTGGTATGTACGGAAGACCTCATTCAGTTGGGAATGCGCGATTGTCGGATATCCTGGAACTTAAGACATTCGATAAACCTTTGCCGTTCACTTCGGAAAATTCAAAATTTGCTAAAAAATTGATTTTTCATTTCAAGATACCTGTTGAAAAATTGAAGGTTCATTTAAAAATCAATGTTTATGATCCAAAAAGTAAAAGAGTTGTTTTCCAAAAAGATGAACACATTGTTATAGGAAAAAATGCAGACACCACATTTACTTCTGAGATTTCCATTAATGAGCCCGATACCTATAAAATTGACTATGTTATCACTTCAAAATTTCTTGCCGATACATTAAAATACAGTACACTTTTTTCCTATAAACCTGGCCAGCATATAAATGAAAAATTTGAAAATCCTATTGTAAAACTTACTGTTCCTGACAAAGCTGGTCCATTTGGTCTGGAGAATATTTCTTTTGGTGGCTATTTGAATGACAGGCTGAATGCAAACCTTACAAAGCGATTGCTCAATATTGATGAAACGGGAATACTGGAATGCTATTACAATCGTCCCGGAAAACAGACCTGGGTAGGGGAATATGCTGGTAAGTATCTTCATGCTGCCAGTCGTGTTTGGCGCTCCACAAAGAACGATCAGTTAAAGACTCAGATGGATCGTATCGTCGATATTTTAATTACCTGCCAGAATGAAGATGGCTACCTGGGTACCTATTTACCCTCAGACTATTGGACTGAATGGGATGCATGGGCACATAAATATAATATGCTGGGATTGCTGAGTTATTATTCAGTTACCGGATACAAGCCTGCATTGGAAGCCTCTGTGAAAATTGGTGACTTATTATGTCGCACTTTTGGCGAAAACAAAGGTCAGAGGAGTATTATTGACTTGTCACCTCATATGGGGATGGCATCAACAAGTGTACTTGAGCCCATGACCTATTTATACCGTTTTACCGGTGATAAAAAGTATCTCGATTTTTGCAAGTATATAATTAAAGCATATGAATATAAAAACGGACCTAAAATAATCTCCACCCTGACTAACCTGGGAAAAGTTGACAAAACAGCTGATGCAAAAGCTTATGAAATGATGTCGAATCTGACAGGAATCGTAAAACTTTACGAGCTGACCGGAGATGCAAAATTATTGAAAGCTGCTGAAAATGCATGGGATGATATTTCGGCCCACAAACTATACATTACCGGAACTGCAAGCAAAGAGGAAGTATTCCAGGAAGATTTTATACTGCCTGCAGGAAATGATGTAAACATGGGAGAAGGATGTGTAACAGTTACCTGGCTTCAGTTCAGCCAGGCGCTATATTATCTGACCGGAGAACCAAAATATATCAACGAAATTGAAAAAACTATATTTAACCATTTGTTTGCAGCCGAAAATCCTGAAACAGGTTGCGTTAGTTATTACACGGCCTTACAGGGTAAAAAACCTTATCGATGCAATATTGACGGACATTGCTGTCTTGCAAGTCTGCCACGGGGAATTGCGGCGGTTCCTGAGCTGGCTTATTCAAAAAACTCCGACAATGGTTTTAGTATTAATCTGTATTCAGCCGGAAAACTGGCGGATGAAATTTTTTCAAAGGATGGAAAAGAAACTGGCATTGCTTGTACTGTGGATACTAAATTCCCGGAAGAAGGGAAAGTAACAATTAAACTGGATCCTGAATCAAAAACCGATTTCCGGTTATCGTTGATTGTTCCGTCATGGTGCAGAAATTATTTGGCTGTTATAAACGGCAAAAACTTTTTTGGAATTCCCGGAAAATATCTGGACATTGAACAAATGTGGGACAAGAATACCGTTATAAATATTTCATTTGATTTGCCGGTTCAGATACTGGATGGAGGCAAAAGCTACCCTGGATATATAGCCATTAAATATGGAACCCAGGTACTTGCCATGGATCAGGCATTAAATCCGGAAATAAAAGAAATGGATGAATTGTCAATGGCATCTTCTTCAGTGAAGAACATTCCTAAAACATTGCTGCCTGATAATTGGGTAGGTTTTCAAATTTTTGGTGCAACAGGTTTCTACAAAGGGAAACCTGTTGATCTTAAATTAGTACCTTTTGCCGATGCCGGACAAACAGGTGGAGATATAAGGGTGTGGATCAAAAGGAACTGAAACCCCTGTATTAATATCTGTCAAGCCACCTGTATTTTCTTGTACTGTCACCGAATTTCAGAGCGACAGTGAGTTCATGGGTTCCATATGTAACACGTTGAATCTCACTGAGTGTAAAGTCGACTGCGTAGCCAAAATATAAAGCAGTCCATTTTGAATGATCAGGTATATATCTGAACCTTATATTAGCAATCAATCCGCCACCGGTTCTATAGGTTAGTCCTGCCCATAATCGCTGATCATAAATGTAAGTAATACCGATATCAGCTTGCGGCATAAGCTGTTCTGATATTTTGAACAGAACAGCAGGCTCGAATTCATTTCTGCCGGTTGAATAAAGATTATAGGATCCAAAGGTATAAAAGTGCCTTTCCATTCTGAATCTTCTGTAGGTATTGTCGCCTATTTTTGCAGCTGCTTCAAATAACTGGAGGGCTGAAAATCCAAAGTCAAATCTGGGATTCAGGACATAAATTCCAAAATCCATATCAGGTACAAAAATTCCTCTTCGCAAATTATTATTTAGCCATGGTTCACTGGCATTCTCAAAACTTTGCTCATCGGCATTGATAATAAAGTGATATCCGGTGACAGCCAGACCAAAAGATAATTGAGTGGATTTCTGAAGCCACATATGATAAGAATATGTAGCCTGGAAACCTGTTCTCTGGATTAGTCCATTCCTGTCACTGAAGACATAAGCTCCAAAACCTACTTTCCCGTCATTTTTTGGTGTGAATACTGTCTGATTAAATATAGTCTTCCTGATTTTATAACCTCTTTTAAGTATCCTGGTTTGAACGCTTAAGGAATAAGTCTTTGGCGCACCGGAATAGCCAACCCATTGTTCCCTTGCAGTCATGTTAAAACTTGTATATCCGTCACTTCCGGCATGTGCAGGGTTGATCAGAAATTTGTTATAAAGGTACTGGTCAAATAAGGGCAGTTGCTGAGCTAAAGCGATATGCCAGGGAACAACAATTAAAAAGATAGAAATCAGTCTTTTCACAGCAATTTAAATGTTACTTTTCATCTTACAATAGTAATTTCTCCGACAATTGGTTTTGATCCATTGTGGAAATCAATTACATAATGATATGAGTCGATTGGTAAATTCACTCCTTTACTTTTCCCATCCCAGGGATGAGGATAGCCTTGTTCTGATTTCCACAAAGACTGACCCCATCTGTTATAGATCGTAATTACAACCTTTGGATAGGCATCGATTTTTCCAATATTCCAGACATCATTAATAAGGTCTCCGTTTGGTGAAAAAGCTTCCGGAATTTCCAGTTTAATTTGTTGAAGAGCGTTAAAAATAATGTTTGCTGATTCAGTTGAAGAACATCCCGCGACTGTGATCAACAGGTTATTGTAAATCCCTTCCGGTACAGTTACAGAAGCTGTACCGGATATAACTTTAACATCGGTTAAAATGCCTGAATCATATGATATTGAGTAGGTTCCATCCGGGACGTTGGTAAAAGTAAAGTCTATCTTACCTTTATCGCAGCAGACATCAGCATTTGTTCCTGAAGCCTCTAAGGTAGGTAACGGACTCACAATTACCTGTCCTGATATAACCGGTCCAGGGCATCCGTTTGCAGATTTCTCCTGCACTTGCAGAGAGTATAAACCTTGTGAATTCCAGGTATGAAAAAAATTATTGGAGGTAAATCCTTGTTGAACTACTGCATCGATCCACCAGGTATAAGTTGACCCGTAATCAGAATTCACAAAATAATGTCTTGAATCTCCTGTACATACATTATCCGGCATAGAGCCCTGTCCGGCAACGCTAAAGGTGCAGAACAGAGCCATGCCGAATAATAATATATAAGGACACCTCTTAAGCATTGGTTTTCATTCTTGCCATCTAATTGTGATAAATGGGAGAAGTTGCCGGGAGAGGTGTTACTGTAACATTCTGTATAGCAGGACCAGATGAAATACACCCGTTTGTATTATGGTAATTGACACTTACCGAGTACGGTCCCGAACCATTCCAGGTGACAGTCACAGTATTGTCTGATGAAGTTCCTCCTGATGTAGTAAGACCACCGGTCACAACCCATGTATAATTGTTCATTCCGCTCTCTGTAGTGTAATTAACTCCGGCTGTTCCGAAACAGACCGGATTCGCTGCAGGTGTAATAGTTGGCCGGGGTAATGGATTGACAGTGACTACAACTGTTATTGGAGTTCCTGTAATTCCGTTTACAGTTGGAGTGACCGTGTACGTAATGATAGCATCAGAAGAGGTACTATTGGTCAGAGTCTGTGAAATAATCGGACCGGTTCCATTGGAGAACCCGGAGGCTGTTCCTCCCGTCAGAGCGGCTGTCCAGGCAAAGGTAGCCGTACCAATATTGCTTGATAATGAAATATTGGTTGAAGCGCCACTGCATAAGTTTTGTGAAGACGGGGTTGCTATCACCCCTGGTCTTTCGTTCACAGTGACCAAAACTTCATGTGGTTGCCCAATACACCCTCCGCTGTTTCTTTCAACAACAGATAAGGTGTAAACTCCTTCTACATTCCAGTCTACTGAAATACTGTTTCCTGTACCATTTATTCTCCATTCTGTCCCTGAAATGCCCGGGGTTATGGTCCAGCTATATGTGGAGCCGGGAGTAGCTGTGACAAGGTAAGGTTCATTTCCAATACTTACCGTCTGAACCGGACTTGTATCGGTCTGAGCCCTTGCTCCACTTGAGTAAAGAAGTAGCAGCATAAGAGGAATAGATCTAAGCATTAATAGTTTGGGTTTCCAATAAATAAGGCCAAATGATTTTTTCATTTTTCCTGTTTGAACAGTTTTGCTGTTCTTTCCATTTAATTGATTGAGTGTGTGCATTGTTTATATGTTTATTTGGTTACTTTCTTTGACATTATCTAGCGATGAAAGATTGAAGAAGTTATTGGTAAAGGACTAACCGAAATCAATACCGGGACGCTGTAAACTGTTCCACAATCAGGGGATCCTGAATCACTTGTAAGAATACGGTAATAAGTCGTTGACGTTATTGATGCAGGTGAATATGAAAGATTGTTTTCACCTGAAATATCTTTATAATTCAAACCATCATAACTGCTCTGCCATTTATAAGAGTAGACAGGACCTGAACCCCCGGAAGCTGTTGTTGCGGTAAGAGTGGAGGGAACATTCCCGTAGCAGATCTGCTGACTGGCAGAAATTATCGGTGGTGAAAGTGGGGCTCTGACTACAAGATTCCTTACTCTTGTTGAACTTGTTTCAATACAGGTAGTATCTCCGCCTGGCTGGTTTAGAGTATGAAATCTGACAGAAACCCTGTACGAACCGTTTTGTGCGATTGTCGCATTTAAAATGGATAATTGAGAGGTGGTTGTACCATAATAGGATCCTTCGTCTGATAAAAATGTCCAGCCTGAACCATTATTCCATGCCCACTGGTAGCCATTTTCTATAACATTACCTTCGGTAAATACCTTATAAGTTATGCTGCCTCTGTCACAAATTATTGAGTTTACTACAGCTGGAGTAAGGTCGGTAATAGAGTTAATACTCAATAAAGCCGCGTCAGAAGTTATTGTTCCGCAAATGTCAGTGACAAGGATCCTGTATTCAGTTCCATTGACATTCTGTTTATTGACACCTATATTATCAATGTTAAGCAGGGCATTGTTTGCACCGATTATGTCTGAAAAATTACCGCCGGGCGGTTTTTGCTGCCATTGATATAAAACTGTTCCTGTAGATCCTGTTATGTCAATAGAAAATTCCACATGGTTCCCATAACAATCGGTCTGTGGCAGAGGATGACTGGTTATTGTAATCGATTGAGCATGCCCGGTTGTCCACAGACCTAATACTATTAATAATTCCCAGGTGCTTAACATGCATGTCAGCCTCCTGGCAGCCTGTAAAATACTATCAACTATATTTCTCATGACTTCTGTCAAGAGCTATTTGCTTTTAGTTTAATACTGTATAAAAGCCACCTGAATTGACCTTAAAGACCAAAACAGGCAATCTCAAAAGCCAAGACTACTTTCAGGTTTCCTCTCTAAAAAGAATACTTTGAGTTTTTAAAAGTTTCCTATAATCTAGCCTTATGCAACAAAATAATTATTCCGGAATCTAAGATAGATAATTTTTGTTTAGGAGACAATCTTTTTTAAAATAAAAAGCCCTCCGGAGTTTGGAGGGCGAAGGTGGAGCTGCGGGGAGTCGAACCCCGGTCCAAACATGGAAATCATATGCTTTCTACATGCTTATCTCTGCTTGATTTTCGTGACAAGTCAGCTGCAGAACAACCTAACCTGCCCTTATTTCCTGTTTGTTTCGCCATCGGGTCGGAACAACCTTCAGACTAGCCCCGGATTGCGTGCGTCTCCGTGTCGGGTTGGATCAGGGCTTGACCGCCCGGGAAACGTCTCGTCCGGACACATGTGCCCGGAGATTCTTCCGCCAGTGGCGGATGAAGTGCCTAAGCTACTGTTATTCGCTTATGCTGCGAGAGCGTAATTGTTTTCGCCTTTTATTGTTTTGTGACACTGTAAAAGTGACGCGCCACCACACACTGCATGCTTACATAACACCTCTCATGCTGTCAAAACCAGGTCAGCCCCGGTGATATGTAGTGCAAAGATACAAAAAAGTTGGGAAAGTCGGAAGTCCGAAGTCCGAAGTCGGAAGTCGGAAGTCAGAAGCCTGATGCCCCACGCCTGATGCCCGACACCTAAAGTCGTAATGTTAAAAGTTCTTAGATACTAACCGGCTATTTGGGACTTTATAGACTTAAATTTGTATCTTCACATTTCCATCAATAAGGTTATTGTATTTATGGAAAAAGCATTAAAAGTCGGGATACTCAGGGAGACTAAGAATCCTCCCGACAGAAGAGTCCCACTAACACCTCCCCAGATCATTGCTCTGGAGGAATTGTATCCTAATGTTGAATTTTTTGTTCAGCCCAGCGATTACAGGTGCTATTCAAACGAAGAATACGAATACCTCGACATCCCTTTAAAAGAAGATCTACGGGAATGTGACATACTCATGGGTGTAAAAGAAGTTGATAAAAGAACTTTTTTAGCGGACAAAATTTATCTTTTCTTTGCGCATGTTGCAAAAAAACAGCCTCATAATCTCGAGATGTTAAGAGCGATGGCCGAAAAAAAAATCAGCCTTATCGATTTTGAATATCTTACAACCGATAAAGGACAAAGGGTAGTCGCATTTGGTCGTCATGCAGGCATAGTTGGCGCGTATAACGGACTAAGGGCAAGGGGAATAAAAACCAACAAATTCAAACTTAAGCCTGCCTACCAGTGTCATGATCTTGAAGAGATGTGGGCAGGTCTGAGTCTCATTGAGCTTAAGCTGGGCTTGAAAATACTTATAACAGGAGATGGCCGTGTAGCTTGTGGAGCCATGGAAACACTTGGTGTGGCAAATGTTGTGCAGGTATCTCCTGACGACTACCTTAACAGAGAATTTAGCGTTCCTGTTTTCTGCCAGCTTGGACCTGATAATTATACACGACATAGGGAGGGTTTGAAGTTCAATTTCAACCATTTTACAAAATATCCACAGGAGTATGAATCGACATTCCTACCATATACCAGTGTAACAGATATTCTGATCACCGGCCATTACTGGGACCCAAGGTCCCCTAAGTTCTTTTCCCATGAGGATATGATAAAGCCAGATTTCAGAATTTCGGTTATAGCCGATATCAGCTGTGATATGAATGGACCAATCCCTTCAACGCTCAGGGCTACTACAATATCAGACCCTTTCTATTCTTATAATCCTTTCAGGGAGATTGAAGAACCCGCTTTCTCGAAAGAATCGAATATCACTGTAATGTCGATTGATAATCTGCCCGGCGAGCTCCCTAGAGATGCCTCGTTGGAATTTGGCAAGATGTTAATGAGCAATGTATTGCAAGATCTTCTGACTAAAACTGACAGCCCAATGATCGAAAGAGCAACTATATTAAAAGGCGGTAAGCTCACCCCTGGCTATAATTACCTTAATGAATATCTTAATGGCTAGAGATCTACGGATGATACACTTTTTAAGCTAATGAAAATTATTTCACTTGGTCCGGCTCATCCTTACCGCGGTGGCTTGGCAACATTTAGTGACCGTCTTGCACAACAGTTTTCTGCAGAGGGACATGAGGTTAAAGTCTTTACATTCAGCTTACAGTATCCGAAATTGCTTTTTCCGGGGAAGTCACAATATACTGATGGTCCTCCGCCACCTGGTATCAACATCAATCGTAAGCTTAATTCAATAAACCCGTTTAACTGGATTTTAACAGGTCTCTTAATAAAAAGAGAAAAGCCTGATATCCTGTTGATAAGGTTCTGGCTGCCTTTTATGGGACCCTGCTTCGGAACAATTGCACGGATTGCAAAATCGAACAGACACACTTCAGTAATCTGTATTTTTGACAATGTTATTCCTCATGAAAAACGTCCAGGTGATACGATACTGACTAAGTATTTTACAAATAGCATTGACGGGGCAATAGCAATGTCGGAAACTGTCAGGAATGATCTGAACATAATCAGGCGGAACCTTCCCGTAAAACTTTCGCCTCATCCTTTGTTCGATAATTATGGATTACCTGTCGATAGGGCTGAGGCATTGAAAAAACTAAACCTTGACGCAGATTATTCATACCTGTTGTTTTTTGGATTCATCAGAGCATATAAAGGTCTGGATCTGTTGATTGAAGCATTTTCCGATAACAGATTAAGAAACAGGAAGCTGAAACTTATTGTAGCAGGGGAGTTTTATGAAGATGATACGCCTTATAAGGATCTTATTAAAAAGCATAACCTTGAAAATGAAATTATCCTTTTCGATCATTTTATTAAAGATAACGAGGTTCCGCTTTTCTTCAGCGCATCCGACCTCGTTATTCAGCCCTATAAAACGGCGACTCAAAGTGGCGTTACACAGATCGCCTTTTACTTTGAAAAACCTATGCTTGTAACTAATGTAGGTGGCTTAAAGGAAATTGTTCCAGATGGAAAGTGCGGGTATGTTGTTAAACCAGAGCCGGAATTTATTACTGAGGCAATGATCGATTTTTTTGAGAACAATAGGATGAAACAGTTTACAGAAGGGGTGAAGAAGGAAAAAGAGAAATTTTCATGGGACAAGATGACAGCTTCTATTTTGGAGGTGTATGATAGATGCCTCTCCCCAACCCTCCGCCGAGGCGGGGCAGGCTCTCCCCCAGGAGGGAGGGGGTGAGGTAAAAAAAGTGAGGAAATGGACAGAATAATGAGGTTATACTTTCATAAATTCACCCTGTCCTTCACAAGATAGCTGTTTCGTTCGGAGGAATTCCGGTTAATCAGTTCTCCAAGGAAGCCGGTCAGAAAGAGGAACGACCCTATAACCATAACCGTAAGAGCTATAAAAAAGAAAGGACTGGTTGTAACAAGCGGAGCTTTGAAATGGTGATATACGAAAACCAGTTTTCTTATACCGAGATAGCCTGCCATTGCAAAGCCGATTAAAAACATCAGGCTGCCCAGAGAACCAAAGAGATGCATCGGGCTTTTACCGAAACGACTTATGAATCCTATTGTTAAAAGATCAAGATATCCTTTTATGAACCTGTCAAGACCATATTTTGTAATTCCGTATTTCCGCGCATGATGTTCTACAACCTTTTCACCAATCTTTCTGAACCCTGCTTCTTTTGCAAGGATTGGTATGTATCTGTGCATCTCCCCGAATATCTCAATACTCTTCACAACTTCAAGACGGTATGCCTTTAAGCCGCAATTAAAATCATGAAGGTTTATCCCTGATGACCACCTTGCCGTTCTGTTATAAAATTTGCTGGTGAACCGTTTCACAAACGGGTCATATCTTTTCTTTTTCCATCCCGAAACAAGGTCATATCCATCCTTTCGGATCATCTTCATCAGTTCGGGTATTTCATCTGGACTATCCTGCAGGTCCGAATCCATCGTAATGACAACATCTCCGGAAGCTTTGGCAAATCCGGTGTGAAGAGCAGCAGCTTTGCCATAATTCCTTCTGAAACGGACCCCTTTGACAGCTTGATTTTTTTCTCCCATAGATTGAATTATATCCCATGAGGAATCAGAGCTTCCATCATCAACATAAATAATTTCAAAAGAAATTATTCGCGAAGAGCAAACTCTTACAATCCAGTCAGTTAATTCCTGAATTGACTCTTCTTCGTTGTAAACAGGGATAACAATCGACACATCCATCAGAAGTGCAGTTTAGTTAACAGGAGTGTCTATCAATGGGTTGCCTTCTTTCTTAATGAAGATACTTACAAGAAGTGAATAAATTAGTCCCTCAATAAGTGATCCGAATATGCTGAAAAATGCCATAATTCCGGGTTTCATTATTTTAGCTGTGAATGCCATTCCGGCGTCGATTGCAGCTTGAGGAGTACCTTTTTTTACCATCGCCTCTTCAGTCACTGCCAGCGATTTTTTGGCCAGTCCCGGATCAATTACAGCCCAAAGGACGTAAGTATAAATAACCATTATTATCGCTACATATACGAACATAACCATGCCGGCTCCAACTGATTGGCCATAAGTTATATGACCATGCATGAAATTATCACGGTAGGATTTCAGAAAAAAGTACAACAGTCCTAACTGGATAGGTATGTTAATATATCCTATTGATTTATTGAATGTCAGATCAAAAAAGTAGAGTACGAGAGAGAATGCGATTCCTTCAAGAGCTAAAATCAGGCCATTTGTCATGTTAGCTTTCCAAACATTAACTTTTTCTTCCATGATGTAAGTTATTTAATTCTTAGTTGGGTTAATAGAATAACAAATATAATGTAAAAATATCTGACCATCAGATATCTTAAACAGAGATATATTGATTTTCTTCATTTACCCCGGCTCCGCCAGCTGGCGGAGAGCGAAGAACCGAGCCCAACTTTGCTGGCGAGCTCGGCGCAGCNNAATAAATTGATTTTCAAGCGTTTCGGAAAAGAAATTGACACCCTGTTGTTAAATTGGAATAATTATTTTGCATGCTTTTGAAAAAATTGTACTTTTGCACGGGGTAAGTCTTATACGACCAGNNAGCGGTGCGATATAAGGGGCTTACCCTTTTTTTTAGTACTTAATGTTTGGAGTGCCTGAAGTACATGGAGTTAAAAATACTCTCGGTACTCCAGGCACTACACATTTTAGGCACTTTTCTCTATATTTGGCAAATTTTTATCATTCATGCTAATCCGAATATATAACGAGAACCCAAATTCAGGACACATCCGTCAGGTAGTCGACTTGCTTGAAGCAGGAGGGATTATAATTTACCCCACTGACACAGTGTACGCAATGGGCTGCGATATTCAGGCAACCAAATCAATAGAGAGAATAGCCCGCTTTAAAGGGATGAATCCTAAAAACCCCGATCTCTCCCTCATATTTCATGATATGAGTCAGCTTTCAGAATATACAGTTATAAGGGATAATGCAATATTTAAGCTACTGAAAAAAAACCTGCCCGGCCCATTCACTTTCATTGTACAGGCTAATAATCAGATTCCTAAAATGTTTAAGAATAAAAAAAAGACCGTCGGGATCAGAATTCCTGATAATAACATCGCACTTGAACTGGTGAGGGAGCTCGGACGACCGATTATCACAACTTCAATACATGATCCGGATGAAGTAATTGAATATACTACCGACCCGGAACTGATTTATGAAAAGTATCGTGATTTTACTGACACAGTCATTGATGGAGGTTTTGGCAGAAATGAAGCATCAACGATTGTCGATTGTACCGGGGAAGAGATAGAAATAGTAAGACAGGGATTAGGTGTCCTGGAACTATAAGTATTTGCTTCTGTAAAGGAAAAGTATTTTCAGGAATTGAATCCCCGCGAGCGCATTGGCTTCGCCGAGCTCGTAAACTCGGTTCTTCGTAGCTTGCTGCGAAGAGCTTCAATAAGACTAAAATGAAAATTCAGGAATGTCATATATCTGAGATAAATGCCCCTGACTTCCTCACAAAATGAATTGAATCGGAATCCGTAAGGATAACTTGTTGAGGCATATGAAAACCCAAAGACGCTTCTGATGACACGATAATTTTTCCCCGAAAGGGTAAGGTCTTTAAATCATTTTCAATTTCCGGCCTTGAACCCGTAATAACAAGAAAATCAGGCATGAACTGCTGAATCATGTTTTTGTTAAGAATACTTGTGATAAGTACTTTCTTACCCCCGGTTTTTGAACAATAGTATTTATTTTTCAGCACATTTGATTTAATTTTTAATCCAAGCGTCGCACAGTGTCTTTTTACTTCAGGTGCCACAACGGAGGTATCGGAAAACAGATTTAATATTTTACCGGTTCTTATACCTATAGTCGATGTTCCCGGTGTATTATAAACTATAACTTCATTTGTTATTTTTGAAGAAATGTCTCTTGCTGTTCCAGTAAAAATATAAAAGACAAGGAAAAAAACAGGGTATGAAACCGGTATGGATTTCTTCTTCAGAAGGAAATGAATGAAGAGAAAAATTGTTATGGTGAGCATTATGCATTCAGGTATCGTTGATCCAATATTCTCTAAAGTCGAATAAGGTAATGAAGCAGCTGTAGAAGTTAATTGTTCTGTTAGTCCTGTAAGGAAGTTAAGGAGAATAGCTAAAAACCGCGACAGAAACTGAATTCTGAAAAACATCGGAATAAGGCACCCATTGACAATCAACAAATTTGATACAGGGACAATTGTAATATTAGCTATTATAAAATAGGTAGGGAACCTGTTAAAAAGCATTATCGTGAGAGGGAGTGTTCCAGCCTGTGCAACAAGTGTAACAACAACAGATTGCCATATTTTATCCATTAGCCAGTTTTTAAAATGCAGAAGAACATATAGGTCATTATAAAATACGATTATGTAAATAACAGCTGAATATGAAAGCTGGAATCCGGCATCGAATATTACCGAAGGCCTGAGAACAATTAGCAATACAGCTGAAGCAAGCACAGAGTTTATGCTGTTTGCCGGTCTTTTCAACATTTTGCCGGCCTGTAAGAATGAAAACATCAGTGTTGCTCTTAAAACCGAAGGAGTGAGTCCTGTTACAAATGCGAATGCCCAGAGAATCAGAATTGTTATAATTATCCTGAGAACATTAAATCTGCGTTTCATAAAAAACAGAAGACTGAAAACAAACATGCTCAGTATTACTGCATGGAGACCCGATACTGCCATAATATGCATAACTCCTGCTTTCATAAAATTAAGTTTCTGATCGGGATCGAGCATACTCTTCTGACCAAGGGTAATCGCTGCTACCAGGGCGAGTCATTCACCTTTAATGCCTCTTTCTTTAAACATCCAGATGATTTTCTCCCTTATAATCAGCGCCTTGTGAATGAGATTTCGGTGAATTGGAATAATGTGCTTTAATAGATCATTACTTTTTGTAATTGCATAATATCTGATTCCCTGGTTTTCCATGAAAAACCTGTAATCGAATTCATAAGGATTTAATCTGTTGGCAATTTCAATCGGTGTGCATCTGATAATGAGAACATCACCGGGAGTCAGGGAGACAGCTGATGAATCTTTTTTATTGTAAATAAGTATGGACCCTTTCACAGGTTCAGATTTGTCACCATCAACTTTCCTGTTGAGCTTTAATATCAATCTGTAACTGTTCTCTTTTTCTTCGGGGTAGTCTGAAAGGGTGCAGATAAAAGTTGTTTTTTCAGATTTAAGGGTTGAAATACTTTTTTTCTCATTTGTATAGAGAAGCAGTCCAGTTATGACAAGTGAGAGTGTAAGAGCATAGCCAAAGACCTGGTTTCTAAGGTATTTATTAAAACACAGACTGAGTAAAAATCCGGAAATAATGATAATACCGGCAATTACCAGAATACTAGTATCCGGTTGGATATAAAGGCCTGAAATTATTCCGATACATAATGGCAGGCCAATACGAAGAAACGGAATTTCTTTATGTAGCACAGTCTGCAGCTAAAGAGACTATATAAAGTTAAGAAGAAAAGTTTAAAGTGACTAAAGTTAAAATGAAGTTTAGAGTAAATTGAGTTAAAAAAGTTTAAGAATCGATCTGGTTGAAGATAATAAGGAATGCAGCTTTTTTAATCAGTGCAATGACTTTTTCTGGACTTCAGGCCTCGGAAGACTTTAACCTTTAGAGCCCGAAATTATGATCGCATGATCATTTCACTATGAAAATTGGAATACTAATTAATCAATCCAACCAATTTTATCAGGTCTTTTTCAGATCGTACTGAAAGATAATTTTGTTGAATTATTTTCTTAACGGTGGTTTTATATTCTTCAGGCAGGGCTTTCAATAAAGCACTTGTCCATATTCTCTTAAATGTTATTGTTATTCCGCCAGGAAGTTTTAAAATGTAGACAGGTTGAGGCACAAGTGTGTCGTAAGAATAAAGAATTCCGTTTTCAACTCTTTTAATGTTCCCGTTAATTCTGACGTTTCTGGAAACATACAGAGATACTGTTTTTTCAGAAAGAACTTCGACAAAAATATCTGTGGAATCTGTCATCTGGTGTAATTTGATCTGAATTCTTTTAAACCCATGTTCATAAATATAATCTGAGTTCAGACAGGAACATAATCTAATGTCTGTAAATTAATATAATATGAAAATAAGATGCCCCAAAACGTTAAGTCCTGGGGCATATAGAAATTAAAACCTCTGTTTAATTATTCCAAATCATTTATAGAGTCTGTCCAATAAAGATCCCTGAATTATCAATTGCTTCCAGATGCCCGATCCAAATTACCTGACCTTGGATTAATGCAGTAACATGGTTATCTGATGTAACAGTTAAATTGATATCATAATCAAATGGCATCGCAAGTAAGTTAAATTTTAATAAATGATTTAATTTTTTAGAATCCTGAGATAACTTCCATGAAAGAATGTCACCCTTGGCTGTAAAACCTCCTATTACATTACGTTCAAATTCTTCAATTACAGAATTTGCAGAATTAAATCCAACTTGCAAAACACCTTTATCACCATCAACTTCAATAAAATTAACTGCCGGATTTACCGCCGTGCTGTATAAAGTACCCATCATGAAGTCAATTTTAAAGACAAATCTTTTCGAATTGAGCACTGAATCCATTAGAAAATAGTTCTGAGTTGATTGTATCTTTCTCAACTCTTTCTTACTTTGAGAATTACTGTTCTCAGAAATCCCAAAGAATCCAAGTGTCAATAAAAGGCATACTAAATAAATTTTCAGTGTTTTCATACCTTTAATTGTTTCATACATCAAAGTTACTTCGTATTTAAGCCGAAGTCAAGCATATTTTAAGAAATTTTAATGATTATTACTGAAAAATAAGCATTTACAGCATTACTGCATTGGAGACTTATTGAATAATCTATGTAAAAAGCAAATCCGATTCAACACATATTAACATATGACAACCACTGATATTGCATAATTTTGTAAGAGGAAAGTTCATTTTGCCAGTCATCTCTCTTTTTTACTAAACAACAAATCCTGGTACTTCAGAGGACAGCCTCATGAGTCAGATGTGGTATTATAGTATGTAATTATTTAGAGAGGCAGGAGAGTAACATCTATTTTATTTTCTGCCCCGGTAGAATTGTTTTATAGGTGGCTTCAAACTGACCCTTGCTTATTGCGGTCAGTTTGCCTTTCAGGAGCCTTCTTCTGAGCGGACTTACTTTATCGGTGAAAAGAACACCCTCCGTATGATCATATTCATGCTGGATTATTCTTGCCTTATAACCGTCAAACACCTCATCGTGATATTCCCAGTTTTCATCATAATAATTTATCCGTATATGTGACTCACGCATAACTTCTTCCCTTAAACCGGGAATGCTTAAACATCCCTCGTTCATAGGTTGCAATTCTCCGCATCTTTCAGTAATATGGGCATTAATGAATATTTTTTTGAAATCAGCGAGTGAAGGTTCGTCTTCAGCTACAGGTTTACCGTCGATCACAAATAATCTTATTGATTTGCCAACCTGTGGAGCAGCAAGACCCATTCCTTCAGAGTTGTACATAGTCTCAAAGAGGTCTTCAATCAATTGATTAAGACCAGTGTAGTCATTATTAATCTCGGCCGAGACTTTTCTTAAAATTGAATGTCCATATATAACAATCGGGTAAGTCATTTCAGTTAAATATTTTCTCAATTATTAGATCTTTTATCAAGGAAGGACTGAAGAATTATCGAAGCACTTATTTTATCTACATTCCCCTTGTTTTGTCTGTCTTTTTTTTTTGCTCCTCCGTCAACCATCGCCCTTATTGCCATTTGTGATGTAAATCGTTCATCTGCAAGGTAAATATGTTTTTCAGGGTATGTTTTTTTTAGTTTTTTAATAAATGGATTAATGTAAGTAACAGATGCACTCGGCTGGTTGTTCATCTGTACCGGATACCCGATTACAAAGGCATCCACTTCATCTTTCTTAAGATAACCTGCAATGAAGTTGTAAAATTCTGCAGGACTAACAGTAATAAGTGGTGATGCAAAAATCTGCAAGGGATCAGTAACAGCCAACCCGATTCTCTTTAATCCATAATCTATCCCAATTATCCTGCCCATAAGTTTAAACAAGGGACAAAAATACGAATAATATTTTTAAACGACACACGGTGCAGGACGCACGACACACGGCTATGATTGTCTATTTTCCCCTTGCGTCGTGAGTTGTGAGCCTTATGCAACTATAAAAGTAGAGACGCCCAATTTGGACGTCTCTACAAAAGTTACATTTAAAAAATAATTATTCTGCTTTTGCTGCTGGCTCAACTTCTGTAAATTCCATTGCAGCCATTCGCTGATATGATTTGTACCTCCATTTAGCATTCTCCTCGGCAGCTTTGAAAAGTATATCAGCTTCAGCCGGGAAAGCTTTCATCAGTGAGGTATATCGTACTTCAGACTTCAGGAAGTCCTGGAATTTTGTCCAGTCGGGTTCTTTCGAATCTAAAGTGAAAGGATTCTTTCCATTGTATTCGAGAAGCGGATTAAACCTGTAAAGATGCCAGTAACCAGCCTCAACAGCACGTTTCGTTTCCTGCTGGGTCTTGCCCATGCCATCCCTTAACCCATGGTTGATACAGGGTGCATAAGCGATTATTAGAGATGGACCCGGGAATGCTTCGGCTTCTTTAATGGCCTTCAAATATTGTGAATTACTTGAACCCATTGCAACCTGGGCAACATAAACATAGCCGTAGCTCATAGCCATCATGCCAAGATCCTTTTTACGGATTTTCTTACCTGAAGCGGCAAATTTTGCAACAGCCCCAGCAGGAGTTGACTTGGATGCCTGACCCCCGGTATTCGAATATACCTCGGTATCAAGTACTAGAATATTTACATCTTCTCCGGAAGCAATAACATGATCAAGGCCTCCATAGCCGATATCATATGCCCATCCGTCGCCACCAAAGATCCAGTGTGATTTTTTAACCAGATATTGTTTCAGGCTCAGGATTTCTTTGGCAACTTCCGATTTTTCTTTGGCACAAATCTCAATCACTTTTGCAGATGCTATCTTTGAAGCCTCGGCATTATCTTTTCCCTTCAGCCATTCTTCAAAAATGGTTCTGGTTTCTGCACTGACAGATCCTTCGGTAAGAGCATTTTTCATACGCAGAGCTATCCGGTCCCTCAGTTTTGAGGCGCCCAGCGATAACCCAAATCCGTACTCGGCATTATCTTCAAACAATGAATTGGCCCATGCCGGTCCCTGGCCATTTTTATTATGCGTGTAAGGGGTGGAAGGAGCGGAGCCGCCATATATTGAGGAACATCCTGTTGCATTTGAAACGATCATCCTGTCTCCAAAAAGCTGTGTGATTGCTTTGATATAAGGCGTTTCACCACAACCGGCGCAGGCACCTGAGAATTCAAATAAAGGTTGTGCGAACTGGCTGTTTTTTACATTGACAAATTTATCAACTATGGTATCTTTATACCCAACTTTTTCGTGCATGTAAGTCCAGCGTGGAATTTCTTCAAGCTGCGATTCAAGCGGTTTCATGATCAGAGCTTTATTCTTTGAGGGACAAACCTCAGCGCAGTTGCCGCAACCGGTACAGTCAAGTACGCTGACCTGCATCCTGAACTGGAACTGTTTCAGAACGCCCGGGATACCCTTTATGGTATTTGTTCCGGCCGGTGCTTTTGTCAATTCATCTTCTGTAAGGAGGAAAGGACGGATAACTGCATGAGGACATACATATGAACACTGGTTGCACTGAATACATTCATTCGGCTGCCACTCGGGCACATTGACAGCGATACCTCGTTTTTCGTATTGTGAAGTTCCGGATGGGAATGTTCCATCTTCCCTGCCTGTGAATGCACTTACTGGAAGATCATCACCTTTCATAAAGTTGATTGGCTCCATGACTTCACGGATGAAATCAGGAATATTTCTTGTGTCGGATTTCTTCTCAACCATTATTGCTGCCCACTCTGCGAGTATCTCAACTTTTTCAACATTGCCGCCTTTATCTACGGCAGCATTGTTCATTTTAACAACATCTTCGCCTTTTTTGCCATAGCTTTTATAGATAGCCTTCTTCATTTCAGATTCGGCCTTTTCATAAGGAATAACATTGGCAACTTTGAAAAAAGCAGCCTGCATAATTGTGTTTGTACGGTTTCCAAGACCGAGATCTTCGGCAATTAAAGTTGCATTGATAATGTAAAAGTTGATATGGTTTTCAGCCATATACTTTTTCATATGATCAGGAAGACGTTTTTTTGTTTCTTCAGCATCCCAAATCGAGTTAAGCAGGAAGGTTCCGTTCTTCTTCAACCCTTTTAACATGTCATATTTATCAAGGTATGAAGGAACATGGCAAGCTACAAAGTCAGGTGTATTGACAAGATAAGGCGACCGGATAGGCTTATCACCGAAGCGAAGATGAGATGTAGTTATACCACCCGATTTTTTTGAGTCGTATGCGAAATATGCCTGGCAGTATTTATCAGTGGAATCTCCAATAATCTTAATCGAGTTTTTATTTGCCCCAACAGTCCCGTCAGAACCAAGACCATAGAATTTAGCTGAATAAGTACCCGGTAGTGCAACGTGTATTTCAGGCAGAATAGGAAGTGATTTGAAAGTTACATCGTCAATGATACCAACTGAAAACTGGTTCATTGGCTTAGCAAGTTTCATATTCTCGAAAACCGACAGAACCATGCTTGGAGTAGTATCCTTGGAACTGAGTCCAAAACGGCCTCCGATTATCAAAGGTCTTTCCTGCCTGTCGTAGAACATCTCTTTTAGATCGAGGTAAAGAGGTTCTCCATTGGCACCTGCCTCTTTGGTCTTTTCGAGAACAGTTATTTTTTTAACTGATTTCGGGAATACATTAAAGAAGTATTTTGAAGAGAAAGGACGATAGAGATGAACGCTTATAAGCCCGACTTTTTCTCCTTTTGCCCTGAGATAATCTATTGTTTCCTGTGTGGTTTCTGTTATTGATCCCATTGCAATGATGATATTTTCGGCATCGGGGGCACCATAGTAATTGAAAGGTTTATATTCCCTTCCTGTAAGTTTTGTTATTTCAGCCATGTAAGAGTTAACAATATCAGGAATAGGTTCATAGAACTTATTAATTGACTCTTTTGCCTGGAAGAAAATATCGGGGTTTTGTGCAGTACCTCTTGTAACAGGGTGTTCGGGATTCAAAGCATTCTGGCGGAATTTTGTGAGTGCTTCAATGTCAATGAGTTTCTTCAAATCATCCATTTCAAGATATTCAATTTTCTGGACCTCGGCAGATGAACGGAAACCATCAAAGAAATGGAGGAACGGTATTCTTGACTTGATTGCAGAAAGATGAGCAACGCCAGCCAGATCCATAATCTCCTGAACACTTCCGCTGGCCAGCATTGCAAAGCCGGTCTGACGTGTTGCATAGATATCGCTATGATCGCCAAATATTGAAAGAGCATGAGCAGCTATGGCCCGGGCGCTTACATGGAATACACCGGGAAGAAGTTCTCCGGCTATCTTATACATATTGGGGATCATAAGAAGCAACCCCTGTGAACAGGTGAACGTTGAGCATAAGGCGCCGGTTTGTAAAGCACCATGCAACGCGCCTGCCGCACCTGCTTCAGATTGCATTTCAACTACTTTAACCTGTTCGCCGAATATGTTTTTTAAGCCGTTTGCAGCCCATTCGTCAATGAATTCTGCCATGGTGGATGATGGTGTAATAGGATATATGCAAGCTACTTCGCTAAACATATAGGCAACATGCGCAGCGGCCTGATTACCGTCGCATGTTATAAACTTTTTTGTTCCCATTGTGATTTATATATATGATTTAAAAGTACGTTAAAAAATCCGGTGCAAAAGTATGAAAAATTTCCGCTTCTTATCCTCCATTCATAGAAATAAGAAATTCTTCATTCGATTTGGCCTGGAGTAACCTGTCGCGCAGGAATTCCATCGCTTCCACTGAGTTCATGTCGGTGAGGAAATTACGCAGAACCCATATCTTTTGCAGGATGTTTTTATTCAGCAGAAGATCTTCTCTTCGTGTGCTGGACGCAGGTATGTCAATTGATGGGAATATTCTTCTGTTGGAAAGTTTGCGGTCGAGCTGCAATTCCATGTTGCCGGTGCCTTTAAATTCCTCAAAAATGACATCATCCATTTTTGATCCTGTTTCAGTAAGGGCAGTAGCAAGAATTGTAAGTGAACCGCCGTTTTCAATGTTACGTGCGGCACCAAAAAACCTCTTAGGTTTATGAAGCGCATTGGAGTCAACACCTCCGGAAAGAACTTTTCCTGATGCAGGAGCTGTTGTATTGAAAGCTCTTGCAAGCCTGGTTATCGAGTCAAGAAGGATTACAACATCGTGACCGCATTCCACTAGCCGTTTGGCTTTTTCAAGAACTATATTGGCAACCCTGCAATGGCGTTCTGCCGGTTCGTCAAATGTTGAAGCGATGACTTCAGCTTTCACATTTCTGGCCATGTCGGTGACCTCTTCAGGTCTTTCATCTATAAGCAGGATCATCAGATATACTTCCGGATGATATTTGGCTATTGCATTCGCAATCTCCTGAAGCAGAATTGTTTTACCTGTTTTAGGTTGTGCTACAATAAGGCCGCGCTGTCCCTTCCCTATAGGAGTGAACATATCGATTACCCTTACCGAAAGAGATCCTTCCCCGGGCTGACATAGTGTGAATTTTTCATCAGGAAAAAGCGGGGTAAGAAAATCGAATGGAACGCGGTCCCTTATAAAATCAGGACTTCTTCCGTTAATCTCATCAACCTTAATCAGAGGGAAATACTTTTCACCTTCTTTGGGCGGACGAATCGAACCTTTGATTGTGTCGCCCGTTTTAAGTCCGAAAAGCTTAATCTGTGACTGCGATACATATATATCATCAGGTGAATTGAGATAGTTATAATCGGGTGATCTTAGAAAACCGTAACCGTCCGGCATAATTTCAAGAACCCCTGTATTATAGATTATGCCTTCAAAATCATATGGCCTTTCTTTCTTTTCCTCTCTGGCAGGGATTGGCTCGCGAATAACCTCCTTAACAGGCGAGTCAACTATAATATCACCGAAATATTCTTCGGAAGATGGCTTGGTTTCTTCAAAGGGAGTATCACCGTTCAGTACCGGGATTGAATTATCTATAACGTGTTCGTGTACAGGTTCAGTTGTGGTTTTTTCAAACCTTATAGAAGGAGCAGAGTTAAATCTTTCCTTCCTTTCATTATTCTCTTCGTATTTTTGCTCGGTTCTCCACTTGGGAGCTTTCCTGTTATCATATGGCTGTTCCGTTTTCTTAAACAAATCAGGTTTCTCTTCAGCTTTATCAGTTTTTTTAGCCTGCTCCTGCCATTCGCCCTGACGGGGTTCTGGTCTCTTAACTCCATCAGGTGATACGGACATAACAGATTCTATACCTCTTTTTACCACCGGTTTTAGTGTCCTCGGTCGTTTCCCCCTTCTTAAAGCAAAATCAGATTCCGGGTTGACTACAGAGATCGAAGATTGTATCTCCTCCTGTTCTGGATTAAGCGGATTGGTGATTTCTGTGGCTTCAATAGCCTGCTGATCAAGGATTTTGTATATCAAATCCTGTTTTTTTAAAGATTCTGCTTTTTTGATTTTAAGTTCCTTTGCTATTTCCTTTAGCTCGGGAAGCAGTTTCTTACTTAACTCAAGAATGTCGTACATACTGTAATGATAAATGGAATAAAAGAGATTATAATGATTTTGTTGGAAACACGGGCCAAGATGTGAATATGAACCCGATAGACTATGCAATAACTACTTCACATATCCTAATTACCGCTGCAATATTAAAAAAAAATGCTAATATATTTCCTGTTAAATAATGTCAAAAATGCAACGGACTTTATCAAATCAATTAATAATTTGATATTCAATATGTAAAATATCGCCGCAATTTACTAAAAAACTATTATTCACCAAAAAAAAAATGATGTTTTGTATGGCAATATTGCTTTTTTTTTACTAAAATTGTCCCTCTTGCCTGATCTTTCTTCAAAAAACTAAAAACTGGCCAGTAAATGCGTCAGCTTAAGATTACGAAACAGGTCACTAACCGTGATACTCCCTCCCTTGATAAATATCTTCAGGAGATTGGAAGAGTGGATCTTATTTCTCCGGAAGAAGAGGTTATTCTGGCCAGGAGAATTAAATCGGGTGAAACTGAAGCCTTAAGAAAACTTGTTAAAGCCAACCTTAGGTTTGTGGTTTCTGTTGCAAAACAGTATCAAAATCAGGGGATGAGCCTCCCTGATCTGATCAACGAGGGTAATCTCGGATTAATGAAAGCCGCCCAGCGTTTTGATGAGACGAGAGGTTTCAAATTCATATCCTATGCTGTCTGGTGGATCCGTCAGGCAATTCTTCAGGCTCTCGCTGAACAGGCCCGTATAGTCCGGCTTCCTGTTAATAAGATAGGTTCAATCAACCGTATAAACAGGGCTTTTGCACGACTTGAGCAGGAATATGAGAGGGAACCTTCTTCCCAGGAAATAGCCGAAATGCTTGAAATGATTCCCGAGGAAGTAAAAGATGCTCTGAAAACCACAGGACGGACTGTCAGCATGGATGCTCCTATTAGTTCAGAGGAGGATAATAATATGTATGATGTCCTCCAGAGTTCAGACACTCCAAGCCCCGATAAAAACCTTATAAACGAATCGCTTGCATACGAGATAGAAAGAGCGCTAAGCACACTATCGCCTCGCGAATCAAAGGTTCTGAAGCTTTATTTTGGCTTAGGGATGAAACATCCTTATACTCTCGAGGAAATAGGCGAGGAGCTTGGTCTGACCCGGGAAAGGGTAAGGCAAATAAAAGAAAAAGCCATTAAAAGAATACAATTTACGACACGCTGCAGAATACTGAAATCTTACCTGGGGTAACAATTCGTTGCTATCTTTGCTCAAAATAATCATAAATGGACCATCTCGTATCTCCATCACTGTTAGCAGCCGATTTTGGCCATCTCGAAAATGAAATCAGGATGATTAACAAAAGTGAAGCTGACTGGCTTCATCTTGATATTATGGATGGCGTTTTTGTCCCGAACATTTCTTTTGGATTCCCTGTTATAAAAGTCGCTAAAAAAGTTTCGGCCAAACCGCTTGACGTACACCTTATGATAATAGATCCTGACAGGTATTTAAGCCGGTTCCGCGATGCCGGAGCAAATAATCTCATTGTTCAGTACGAAGCCTGCATTCATTTAAACCGTACTGTGACTGAAATACGAAATCTTGAAATGAAAGCCGGGGTCGCAATAAACCCCCATACTCCTGTCTTACTCCTGAAGAATGTGCTTCCATATATCGACATGGTACTGATTATGACCGTTAATCCTGGTTTTGGCGGTCAGTTATTTATTATGGAGAGTTATAATAAAATAACAGAGCTGCGTAAAATGATTGATGAAGGTGGTTATAACGTCTTAATAGAAGTCGATGGAGGCATTGATACTACAAATGCTGCCAGGCTAATACAGTCAGGTGCTAATGTACTTGTAGCCGGAAATTCGGTTTTCAGTTCAGCTGATCCGGAAGGGACAATTAGAAGACTGAAAAGACTGATCTGAGATCCAAGGCCCTCTGTCCCGCTGAAGCGGGACTTCCCCCTATAGGGGGGGTGGGGGGCATACGGATGTGGCAATGTAATTGATTATATTCTTCACCTGGTCAGGATGAAACCATTTTATCTCTTTATCCTTTCCCCACCATGTAATCTGGCGCTTTGCGTATCGCCTGCTGTTCCTCTTAATTAGTTCTATTGCTTTTTCACTTGAAATTTTCCCGTCGAAGGCATCAAAAAATTCTTTGTATCCAACACTGTTGAGAGCGTTAAGTTTTCTGAACTGATAAAGCTGTTTTGCCTCATCTTCAATTCCCAATTTTACCATCTCATCTACCCTTTGGTTTATCCTCCTGTAAAGCTCATCACGTGGCCTTTCAAGTCCGACTTTAATTATATCAAAGTCTCTTTTCTTTTTTCCCTTTTTCAGGAATGAAGAATATGGCATACCAGTTGATTCACAGATTTCAAGAGCCCTGATTATCCGTTTATAATTATTTAGATCAACAACCTTATAATGTTCAGGGTCTAGTATTTTTAATGTTTCTCTCAACCCTTCTATACCATCTGCGCTATATTTTGCCAGGTATTTTTCTCTGACGCTGGAATCTAGATCGGGTATTTCGTCAATGCCGTAACAAACAGCATCGATATACAATCCCGAGCCACCGGTCATCAGCGTAACGTTACCGGATGAGAATAGTTTTGGAAGAAAATCTAGTACATCTCTTTCAAAAAGACTTGAACTGTAATAATCTTTTACAGACAGGAATCTGATAAAATGATGTTTGATAGTTTCAAGCTGTTGCAGGGTAGGCACGGCTGTTCCGATTCTCATTTCCCTGAAGAACTGTCTGGAATCTGCTGAAATAATTTCACACTTGAAATGAGAGGCTATTTCAATAGCTACATCTGTTTTGCCGACCCCGGTTGGACCTAGCAAAACTATCAGAGAATGTTTCATTGGAATTGGAGGCTGGGAAGATTATTCTTCGTCCTCGTTCAGGTTTTCTATATTCTCGAAATCAGGCAGGGTTTCTTCATCGTTTCCATTTAGGAAGAGATCATCAAATTCAGGTTCATCCTCATCTTCATCATCGGAAACAACAATATTATTATAGAGTTTCCTTGCAGTTCCGCCGAAAATCACCTGTTTCGGAGGGACTCCTTTAGAATTTGTACAGGATGGATATTCCCGGCCATCGATCTCTTTCGCTTCACCGGTATACTCAACAAAGAGAGACCTCTCATTAAAAAAATCGAATACATAAAGTAATTTCTGGTTCTTTCTGAAAATAATATCTTCCAGAACAGCGACTTCCATCGTGGAAGAACCTGTACCCATGTCGAATAAAGTGAATTCTTCTTCCTTCTCCCAATTGTCGGTTGCCATAAAAAATGAAGCCATCTGTGATTTATCAAACTCCAGTTCATCCTGAATCTGGTTGTGAAAATCCAGTAACGTATGTGTGTCAAGAAATTCAAATTCCCTGACAAATGACTCATCTTCATCTGATAACACTACAAATTTGTATACCATAATATGCATTAATTCGATGGGTGCAATATAATATTTTTTAGATTACAATATTCCGGCTAATTTTTTTTTTAGAAGAAATTCAATTGTATCAATTCCGTCAGCATAATCCCATAGATGAGGCCACTGAGCTTTACCAAACGGAATGTGATGTTTGCTGACAATACACTGAATTTTTTCTTTTAGGAACTCTGTTTGCTGTTTTACAGCATCTTGAGATTCATAATATTCATAATGGAGTACAGAAACCGGTGATGAAATTCTGGCATCTTCTTTCAGCAAAAGAAAGCCTGAATCGTAAAAAGTCTCCTTATTAACAAGCCAGACAGCTTTATTGAAATCGTAATTGTTTGCATATTTTCTATGAGTAATTACTCTGCTGAAATTTTTCCAGTTTGTTGTGATTTCTCTTATGTCATAACCTCTTGGAACATAGATCTTTGATATGTTTCGGCAACCGAGTCCAAAATATGAGAAAATATCTGTTCCGAGAGCTTCAATCTCATCCGAGGTTTCATCTCCTTCCAGTATCGCAATGCTGTTTCTGTTTCTTCTTATTATATGCGGATATTTACCAAAATAGTAATTAAAATACCGGGAACTGTTATCACTACCTGTGGCAATAACTGCATCAAAATTTATGAGCGTACTTTCCGTGAATTCAATTCTTTCTTTGAAACCGGGGTTTAGTTTACATAGCATGTCACTAACGTAATTAAGTAATTCATAATCTTTTGAGCTAGTTTTAGCAAGGAGTGTATTTCCTGTTATAAGCACAGAAAGAAAGTCATGAAAACCTACAAGGGGTATATTTCCTGCCATTATTACTCCAACCCTCATAGGTTTATTTTCTTCTCTTAGCGCGGGATAGGCTTTTGTCCAACAAGTCAGGTTATCTTCGGTAAGTTCTTCTGCAATAGCCGTAATTGCCAACCTTACATTTTCCGCGGTGAACCAGGGGTTATGTCTGATCTGGTTGTCAATCAATGTATTCAGATAGGAGATGTCGCAACCTATCCCTCCAATTGTAGCAGAACAGTTCTTCAGGTAGTTCTGAAGAGTCTCTCCCAGAAGGGCAAATGATTTGATTCTCTCTCCAATGTCCATAAACTGAATAATTGAAAGCCATAAAAGTAAGGAATTTGAATTAAAATAAAATAAAATGGACAGGCTGCTACCTGTCCCTGCAAATAAAAACCTAAATCTGTATTTTTATAAATCAATGTGTATATGGAAAATAGTAGAGACGCCCAATTTGGGCGTCTCTACAGATTTAATAATTCAAAAGATTATTTCAGCGCAAACTGAATAGGGATCACATACCATACAGGTACAGTCTTTCCTTCCAGTTCGGCTGGCTTGAATTTTGGCAGTGTCTTCACTATTCGAACCGATTCTGCATCAAGTGAGGGGCTGACTCCTTTGAGCACGGAGACATCTTGAACTGATCCATTCGCATTTACGACAAAGCGGACTAATACTTTTCCCTGAATATTCTGGATTTTAGCATCTTTTGGATAATGGGTACTATCAATGATATACTTTAACAATGCTTCGTTTCCTCCAGGGTAAACAGGCATTACATCCACTTTCTGATAAGCTCCGTCTGTCATACCTGTAACCGGTTTTTTGTCTGATGGCACAGGAGGTGGTGGCGGTGGAGGTGGAGGTGGTGGAGGAGGTGGAGGAGCAACTTCCTTTTTTGTAGCGGTGTTTGTCTGCCCTGAGGCACTCAGAGCAAAAACAAAAAGGGCCAGAATAATTGTGGGAATAACCAACATCAATCTCAGACTCACGTTTTTACAGGAGATTTTTTTTGTCTTCATACTTGTAATTTATTAATGTTAAAAATAAACTATGATTTGTTCTGTTACTGATTCTAAATTAAACTAATTAATTAGTTACGCAACTATATATTTAATTATTTAGTATAGGAAAAGTAATTATTTAAGCGAAAAATCTATTGGCACCATAAACCATACAGGCACGGGTTTTCCTCCCTGTTTCCCCGGTTTAAACGCTGGAAGAGAGGCTATAACTCTGGCTGCTTCGGCATCGAGTTCAGGATTAACACCCCTTAAAACACTGATTCTGTCGACTCCTCCTATTGAAGTAACACAGAATCTGACGATTACCTTTCCCTGAATTTTATTTGTTTTCGCAGATTCAGGGTACTTTATGTTTTTACTTATAAAGGCATGGAGCGTGCTGTCGCCTCCGGGGAACATGGGCATTTCTTCAACAACAACAAAAGGTTCTTCCTGCTCAGGTGAGCTGGCTTTCTCTCTTACAACAGGTTGTTGTGTGAGAACTTTTTTCCTGGTAGCGCAGGCAGACAAAGCAATAACAACGAAAAGCACGGAAAGAACTGATAATATTTTCAGTGCTGCCAGAGGGATTAAGGTTTTTTTTGCTTTCATAATTTTACACTTTTTAATTATAAATATTTTGGTCAGATGTGAAAAATTGATTAATAGCAAATATACAACGAAATAATTAGTTATGCAACTAAATATTTAATTATAAATAAAAAATGACCCAAAAAGGATCATTTTCATACAGCTACATCAACTGGATTTATTTCAGCGTAAATGCTATAGGAACCATAAACCAGACCGGAACTGCTTTTCCTCCCTGCTTCCCGGGTTTGAATGTAGGCAGTGTATTGACAACTCTCACTGCTTCAGCATCCAGGTCAGGCGAAATACCTTTAAGAACACTTGCCATACTCACACCGCCATCAGGCTTTACACAAAAGCGTACAATTACTTTTCCCTGTATGTTTTGAATTTTAGCATTTTCCGGATACCTCGTATTTTTAATGATATATTTCTGAAGTTCAGAATTACCACCGGGGAACTCTGGCATCTCCTCAACCACTATGAACGGCTGTACCTCTTTCGGGTCAATCGTCTCTTCCTTCACTGTCTGATCTTTTCCATTTGATACTGCTGCGGGTGGTGGTGGCGGAGGTGGAGGAGGGGCCAATAATCCGGAATTGGATTCAACAGTTACAGATTGGGTAGATATCATTGGGATTAGCTGTTTTAGATAAGAATCGGGAATGCCTCTGAATGCAGAAACAGCCATGAAGACAACCCCAATTACCGGTAGAACTATCAGAATCTTAGCGTCAGCGAGGGCTGAAGTGCGTTTTTTTGTCATCATAACCATCCTTTTCTTAATAAGCGATGGATTTGAAAAACTGTTTGTAAGATTGAATGCTCCTGATTTGAAAACCTGGTTTAACAAAAGGCTCTGATAATTTACAATCGGGATACCCGAACTAATGCATTCCTGATCGGCCTGGTACTCATGAATGGCACGCAGGGACCTGTTGAAGAGGTAAACTGCCGGGTTGAACCATTGAAGTGCTTTAAATATTTCAATAAATACAATATCCAGAAAATGATTTTGCCTGAGATGGTTTTGCTCATGTCTTATTATCTCATCAGCATTTTCATCGCTTAGTTTTGTATTTACAAATACATATCCCATTGCTGAGAAACCGGAGGTGTTAAATCCATGAAATCTGATAATATGGCTGTCCTCTCTTCTGTGCCGTATGATTAATAACAACAGATTTAAAACGTCAATTATTAGTTTAAAAATGAAAATAATAACGACGATGATATAGGCTGAGTATATCATTTGCAGAATTCCGGGCAGTGATATGCTATGATGAAGAGCCTTACCGGGGTTAACGGCGGCAGTGATAAATACCTCGGAAAGAATTTTCCCGAAGAACTGAATATTCCAGGGCTTAAGCGTATGTAAATTGATTAAAGGAATGATAAGCGATGATAATAATGAGAGAAGGATAAATGCCCTGTTACGGCCATAAGATGTATCCCTGCTAAGTAATATTGAATATACCAGGTAAAGGGCTATCAGATAAACGGCAACCTTTACCATATATATAAATAATGCGCTCATTATTTCGTCTTTT
Source organism: Bacteroidales bacterium (assembly GCA_003157015.1). Classification (GTDB taxonomy): domain Bacteria; phylum Bacteroidota; class Bacteroidia; order Bacteroidales; family VadinHA17; genus LD21. The sequence goes on along the minus strand of PMIJ01000127.1, from coordinate 37,041 downwards.
GCTTTTTAACTTCGCCTGCCATTATTTTCATAATCTCTTCCATCTCTTTCAGAGAAATGCTTTTTTCTTTTGCGAAAAAACTGACCATCTTTTCAAAGGAGTTGGAGAAATAGTCATTTACAAAGGTGTTGAGATGTGTTTTGGAATATTCATTCTTAGAAACAACAGGAAAATACTCATGTGTCCTTCCATAGGCTTTGTGATCAACGAATCCTTTATCCTGCAGGATCCTGACAATTGTGCTTACAGTATTATAGGCAGGTTTTGGTTCATCAAAGTGCTCAAGAATTTCTTTGACAAATCCTTTTTTTATCTTCCAGAGAACCTGCATTACTTCCTCTTCCGCTCTCGTTAATTCTCTCATATCTTAATTGTTAATTCCTAATTCAAGAGTTCAAATGGTCTTAATTTGTTTTGTTCTTATTCTATATATCAAAAGTACAACGAATAGATTAGTTATGCAACTAAAAGAGTAATTATTTTAGTGCAAAGTCATAAAAATATAACCCTTCCGGGGTAATTTGACCAATTTGGTTATCCTGGCTATTATTAATGCAAGGTCTATCGCATTGTGAGGATTATTGCAGAAAATTTTAAAATAGAATCTGTTTTTTATGGTGGATTGGTGTAGCAATTTACAGATCAATATTATATTATAGAAAATCAATTACAAAATATTATATAATCCAGGAGAGATTCCACCAATAATAGGAAAAAAAGTGTACTTTTAATCTTTTATTTTTGAAACAGAGCCGGAGATACAATAAATGAAAAAAAGTATACTAAAAATAGCTATATTCAAGGAAAACCTAAAGATTTCATTTCGCGCAATAAGATCGAACAAGGTAAGGGCCATCCTGACAATTTGTATAATAGCTGTGGGGATTATGGCGCTTGTGGGGATTCTTACAGCAATAGATGCTATAAAATCATCACTTACAAATCAGTTTACCATGATGGGTGCCAACTCATTCACAATCACCTCACAGAATATGAATTTTGAAAGAGGTGACAGATCGAGGGCAAAGAATTTCTCAAGAATATCATACCGGGAAGCAGAGGAGTTTAAATCCCGCTTTAAAGAGGGAGCCTGGGTTGCGGTCTCTTTTAATGCTTCGGGATTATCTACAGTTAAGTATGGTTCAGCCAAGACAAATCCTAATGTAAATCTGCTTGGTATTGACGAGAACCATTTATCAGTATCAGGCTATGAGATTGAATCGGGTAGAAATTTCAGTTCTGATGAGATTCAGCAAATTCGTCATTATGTGCTGATTGGCGCAGATATAGTAAAAGATCTGTTTCCATCCGGTATTGATCCCCTGGGAAAGGAGATAACAGTGGCTGGGCTGAAACTTCAGGTATCGGGTGTTCTTAAAAGTAAGGGTTCAGGTATAGTAAACCCAGATCGCATTTGTTTTATGCCAATAACAACAGCCAGGCAATATTTTTCTATTCCGAACATGTCATTCAACATCACTATAATGCCTATGTCAGCTGTCAATCTTGATGTTATGACCGGGGAGGCAGAAGCTGTATTCAGAACAATTCGTAATCTTAATCCAAAGGATGAATCTGATTTTAACATCTCAAAAAGCGATAACTTAGTCAATATGCTTATGAAGAATCTCAAGTTTGTTACACTTGCTGCTACAATTATTGGTATTGTCACGTTGTTTGGAGCAGCTGTCGGACTTATGAATATTATGCTTGTGTCAGTAACTGAACGAACACGCGAAATAGGAGTAAGGAAAGCCATAGGCGCAAAAACACAGACCATCAAGTATCAATTCCTCTTCGAATCTATAATGATAGGTCAGCTTGGAGGTGTTTTTGGAATTATTCTTGGAATACTTATAGGAAATGCTGTATCATCTATGCTAAGATCAAGTTTTGTCATTCCCTGGATTTGGGTGCTGACCGGTATAGTTGTGTGCTTTATTGTAGGTGTCGTTTCAGGATATGCACCTGCAGTAAAAGCAGCTAATATTGATCCGATTGAAGCTTTAAGGTACGAATAAAATATCTGAAAATGGAAAAATTTGTGATTCAGGAAGAGTTAAAAAACTGTCCGGGCATTACTTACTATCCCGATATAAACAGACTTGAACTGGTCGGAAGGTCAATCCCCGAAAACCCTGAGCTTATCTTTCGTCGTTTGGAAGACTGGCTTACTGTTCATTTTGAAAAAAATAACGGTCTGGATGTTAATATTCAGCTGGAATATATTAACAGCGGCTCTTCCAAGTATCTTTATGAAATACTAAAAAGACTCACAGGTTACGGCCGTTCCGGGAAAGATGTTAAAATGAAATGGCTGTATGAAGAAGACGATGAAGGGATGCTGGAACTGGGAGAACATTATCGTGATACAGCAGGTATACCGTTGGAAATTAACATGATTGTATAAAATTCGTAGAGACGCCCAACTTGGGCGTCTCTACTTGTATATTGGATAAAATTCGAAGGGACGTTGCACGCAACGTCCCTTTTTCTATATGGTAATGACATTGCATGCAACGTCATTACTTTTATTTTACAGTGTTCATGTGAGCAATAAGATCGAGAATTTTGCAGGAGTAAGCCCATTCATTATCGTACCAGGCTACTACCTTGACAAAATTATCATTAAGAGAAATTCCTGCTTCCGCATCAAAAATTGAAGTACGTGAATCACCAATAAAGTCGCTGGAAACTACAGCATCTTCAGTATATCCGAGAATTCCTTTAAGCGGACCATCAGCAGCTGTCTTCATGGCTTTTTTGATAGCATCATAGCTGGCCGGTTTCTCCAGACGGCAGGTAAGATCAACCACTGATACGTTAAGGGTTGGAACCCTGAATGACATACCAGTAAGTTTGCCTTTCAGTTCCGGGATAACCTTGGTTACGGCTTTAGCTGCACCGGTCGAGGAAGGAATTATATTGCCTGAAGCAGCACGACCGCCTCTCCAGTCCTTTTTAGAGGGACCGTCGACTGTTTTCTGTGTAGCTGTGGTTGAATGAACTGTTGTCATAAGACCTTCAATAATACCGAAATTGTCATGCAATACCTTGGTAATAGGAGCAAGACAGTTTGTTGTGCAGGAAGCATTCGATACGAACTGCATATCTGCTTTGTATTTATTATGGTTTACACCCATAACAAACATAGGAGTATCATCTTTGGAAGGAGCTGACATAACAACATGTTTTGCACCTGCGGTTATATGACCCATTGCGCTTTCCTTTGTAAGAAAAAGACCTGTTGATTCAATTACATACTCTGCACCAACCTCATTCCATTTCAGGGTAGAAGGATCTTTCTCGGCAGTAATACGTATACTCTGTCCTTTTACAACAAGCTTGCCATCTTTAACTTCAACTTTTCCGTCGAATCTGCCATGAATCGTGTCGTATTTTAGCATATAAGCAATATATTCCACTTCGAGGAGATCGTTGATCCCGACTATTTCTATATCGTTCCTTTTAATGGCAGCCCTGAAGGCCAGTCGGCCGATCCTGCCAAAACCGTTGATACCTACTTTAATTTTTGACATTTCTGTTTCATTAATTAGTTAATAAATTGACACACAAAAATAGTAATTTTCGCTGAAAGGGCAAAAACCGGAAGGGATCAATTATTCTTTTTTCTCCTGAAGATATTTGAAAGCTTATTTGACTCGGGATCGAGCGGATCGAGTATCATGCCGAACCTGTAGCTGACAAATAATGAAAAAAACAGGGCTTTGTTACCTGAACCGGCCATTATGGGAATTTTAACCGGAAAGGCATTGAGCTGGCCCCCGAATTCTATTGCATGAATTATTTTATCCTGCTTGCTGTACTCAAAATTAAAACCCACCTTGCCGTATAATCCAGGCATCACTTTTGTTTCATCGATTCCTTTGAAAAAGGAAGCTTTACCGTATATATCCTGTGATGCCGCAATTGAAGCATCAAATTTTTCCTCCACAAATTCATATTCCGGAGTGGGAGAGGATGTAACAAGTTGTGCCACTTTGTAATAAATGGGCTTGTAAATTGCAAGAACCGGTCCTGCCGAATAGAAATACCTGATAGCTATTCCGCCCCGATCGGCTTTTTTAAATATTTCGTGCTGACGTCCTAAACCACCTCTCAGGTAAAAAGTCGAATTCAGCTTGCCGAAAATAAATGTACCGCCCTGAACTTGCTGACTGGGTTGTCGGTACTCTTTAACAAGCTTCAGATTCCCTGCATCGAATTCCAGGATATTCTTGTTCCGGAAGTCAATTCTTTTAGCTTCCCTGTAGCTGAATCCTATGCCATCGCTGTTAAGAAGAATAGCCAGTGATCTTTCATTTCGGAAAAAAACCTTCTGCTGTTCATTTAATTCACCCTGTGCAAACAATGATGTTGTACCAAATAAAATTATTACCGCTACTATAAGCAGCTTTTTCATTTTTGCTAACTTATAAAGTTGGATGAGGCAAAAGAATAAAACTGAATTCAGACATTCTTTCCTGTCTGCTCAGTATTAGCCCTGGCATGCCCTTTTGAATAAGCTGGGCATTCCTTCTTATTGCATGAACTGACAATAGTTGCAGTAACAAAAGTAACAAGAAGTATAACAGCAAACTTTTTCATATTGATTCAATAATATTAATGTACAAAAATATACTTTTCATTCTAAAAACAATCTTTATGCCAAAAATAATATTTTCAGGAACAAATATAGGGTAAAATGGCTCCAGGGACAACATTTTTACTTTGCGCCTGTTAACTGGCTCAAGAGTATGAAGGAATGAGGCATGAAAGTAAGGTTCATTATCATAATATCATTAATTTATTTTAAAGGTATAAGTGAAAGATCTTATTCACAGGTGAAGTTGAAATTCAAGGATCTCACTAAAGCTTCAGAATTTTATCCGGCTGAAGATTACCACCAGGATTATTATTTTAAAAATTGCAAGATACCCTATTGCCATGATATACCAGGAGGTTCTGAGTTTTTTCGCCCCCCAACATCCAATTGGGGAGCTTTAATGCTCTGTGTGTGCTCTGTGTTCCTCTGTATCTCTCAGTGACAGTTCTTTCATCCAGTATTTAAAAATAAAAGTGACTCCAATTTTACCTGGAAGTCAGACAAACAATTAACTTTAGCAAGTTTTAATTGAATCTTCTCCGGGGAAATGAATTTAAATAATAATCGCAGTCAGACTTTTGTCAGACCAAGGACAAAGCTCTGGCTCATTCTTGCCGGCTTTATAATATGCCTGGTATTTCTGAAATCGGGTAAAGCAGTATTATCATATACCTCTTCCGATAAATATTGCATTTCATGCCATATTCATCCGATAGCCGATCAGAACTGGAAATTGTCTCCACATTATAATAATCGTACTGGAAATGTAGTCCATTGTATCGATTGTCACCTTCCTCCTGAAGGACATGGATATATTTTCGCCAAAGCAAAACATGGGTTTAAAGATGTTTACGGATATTTCTTCAAGGACAGCGCAAAGATTAACTGGCAGGAAAAAAAGCTGCTTGAAAATGCGAAGGGATTCGTTTATGAAAAGTCTTGTCTCGGATGTCATCAAAACCTTTATCCCGTAAAATTGTCGGTCGACGGAAGCAATGCACATCTTTTTTATTCAACAAGCAAAGAGCCATTAAGTTGTATCAACTGTCATCTTAATGTTGGCCATTTTGACAAAAATGAACTCCATGCCCATAACACAAATTTTGGTGTTACAGTAACAGAAAATAATGTTGCCTATACTCAACCTGCCAGGGTTGAAAAATTTGAAAATTTCAACGAAAAAATACCTGGTACCAATGTATCATTTGATATGGTGGCACTTCCGGGCGGAAAATTTTTAATGGGAAGTCCCCCTGATGAACCATTTCATAAAAAGGACGAAGGTCCTCTGAGGAAAGTCACTCTTTCAAAATTCTGGATAGAAAGGACTGAGGTAACCTGGGACGAGTACCTTGCATTCTTCAGGGCAACTGGTTCTCAGGGAAGAACTGAAGGACAGGTGGTGACCCATAAGAATGTTGATGCTATAAGCGGAGCAACTCCTCCATGGGGAGCCCCCGACCAGGGCTGGGGAAAAGGTTCAAAGCCGGCAATTACCATGACCTGGCATGCAGCAGATGTTTATTGTCAGTGGCTATCTAAAGTCACAGGAAAAAAATACAGGCTGCCAACTGAAGCTGAATGGGAATACGCATGCAGGGCAGGAACAGAAACTCCATATTTCTTTCCGGGAAACCCAAAGAATTTTACATCAACTGGGCTGATAAAGAAGATATTTGGTCCTGATACTTCAGTAATTGCTTCAAGTGTAGTTTATAAAGTAAACAGTAATTCCAGAACAAAAGAACCTGGGTCTGTTAAGCCTAATCCATTCGGTTTGAAAAACATGCTTGGAAACGTATCAGAGTTTTGTCTTGATTTCTATTCACCTGACACTTACAGGTCAGATACCATAGAAGCTGTCAATCCTCGCGGTCCTTCAACAGGACTGGAACATGTAATCCGGGGAGGTTCATTTAAGAGCGATGCAAGGGATGTGCGGTCCGCTTCTCGTGATTTCACAAGAACCAAGGCCTGGCTTGTTACAGATCCCCAGATGCCTAAAAGTATCTGGTGGTACTCTGATTGTATAGATGTAGGATTCAGAGTAGTATGTGAGGCAGACAGCTCTTTGAGAAAGTAGTTAGAATATTTTAACGGCAATCATATGCAGAATATAGACAGAAGAAAATTCATTGGAAGAACAGCCCTGGCAGGCTTGGGAATTGCAGGAGCCGGAGCTTTGATGACAGCATGCAAGAGGAAGCCTGTTGTAGAAGTATCAGGTCTTCCTCCGATACTTAAAGGTGCACCAAAAGGCAGAAAATTAAAAGCAGGGCTGGTCGGTTGCGGAGCAAGAGGGACCGGTGCTGCAATAAATTTTATAAGTGCAGGGCCTGATCTGGAGATTATTGCGCTGGCTGATGTGTTTCAGGATAAGATAGATGCATGCCGCGAGCGATTTGCATCATTCAAACTACCTATTCCGGCTGAAAATTGTTTTGTCGGACTCGACGCTTACAAGAAGCTTATTGCTCTTACTGATGTTGATGTTGTTATCCTGGCAACACCATGTAAATTCCGTCCGGAACATTTCCTTGAAGCTGTTCAGAACAATAAACATGCATTTCTTGAAAAACCAGTGGCTGTTGATCCAGTGGGTATCAGGTCGGTTATTACAACAGCAAAAAAAGCAGCTGCAATTGGCTTATGCGTTGTTACCGGTACCCAGCGGCGTCATCAGGAGGATTATATTGAAACCTATAAACAGGTTGCAGAAGGGGCAATTGGAACAATAACCTCTGCCAAAGCATACTGGAACCAGGATCATGTGTGGTTCAGGGAACGCGAAAAAGGATGGAACGATATGGAATATATGATCCGCAACTGGAACAATTTTTGCTGGCTATGTGGTGATCATATTCTTGACACTCATGTACATAACATAGACGTAATCAACTGGTTTCTTGGCAAACATCCGGAAAGGGCAATAGGGTACGGAGGTAGAGCCAGAAGGGTTACAGGTGATCAGTATGACTTTTTCAGTATAGACTTTGATTATGGATCGGGAGTCAGCTCACATAGCATGTGCCGTCAGATAGACAGTTGTGCAAATGGAACCGGCGAAATTATTATGGGAACTGAAGGATATACTAATTGTGCCAACACGATATATGACCTGAAAGGAAAGGTGAAATGGCAGTTTGAATATCCAAAAGATGAGAACGGAAATCCGATGAATGCCGTTAAGATTCCTCCTTATGTCCAGGAACATATGCATCTTGTTCAATCTATCCGTACAGGAAACTATGTGAATGAAGCCGAACAGACTGCCGTTTCTACATTAACAGCAATAATGGGTAGGACTGCAGCTTATACTGGCCGGCTAATTACATGGGATGAGATATTCAAGTCCGATATGGACCTGGGGCCAAAAAAAATTGAGATGGGCCCTGTTGATATGGTATTCGAAACGCCTGTTCCGGGCACTCCGATAGCTATTTAGTTTTTAAGTTGATATTTTTCGACGAAATTTTAAATAATATATTATGGCAAACAAATCATCAAGACGAGATTTTGTTAAGCGGTCAGTTTCAGTTGTTGCAGGTGCTTTTGTGCTTCCTCAAATCTTACCTTCATCAGCGCTTGGGATGGGAAGAAGAATTGCACCAAGTGACCGGATAGTGATAGGTTCAATAGGCGTTGGGTCACAAGGTACGAGTAATCTGAAAGACTTCCTTAAACTTAAAGACGGTCTGCAGTTTGTCGCGGTTTGCGACGTTGATAAACTCCATCTGGCTTCCGCCAAAGAAACTATTGATCTTGCAAACAAGAACAGTGATTGCAGGATTTATGGCGACTATAGGGAGTTCCTGGAAAAGGAGAAACTCGATGCCGTTTCTATTGCTCTTCCCGATCATTGGCATGGAATAATTTATACAGCGGCGGCCAATAAAAAACTAAATGTTTATGGAGAAAAACCAATCTGTCGTACCATAAAAGATGGTCAGACTATAGTAAGTGCCGTTAAAAAGAACAATATTATATGGCAGACCGGCAGCTGGCAGCGTTCCGAATCGAATTTTCACCGTGGGGCTGAACTTGCTGTAAATGGCAGGGCAGGAAAAATTAAGTATATTGAAGTAGGACTTCCCGACGGAAGCAAAGGAATTGGAACGCCTCCTGTCAAACCGGTTCCGCCTGAGCTTGACTGGGAAACGTGGTTGGGACCTGCCTTAAAGGTGCCCTACCGGGGAGTATCGCATTGGGACTGGCGCTGGATACTCGATTATTCAGGCGGTCAGCTTACTGACTGGGCCGGCCACCATATTGATATTGCAAACTGGGGAGCAGGACTCGAGCATACCGGTCCGGTTGAAATATCAGGAAAAGGTGTTTATCCGGTTGAAGGGATCTTCAATGTTCCTGTTGAATATGATTTCCTCTGCAAATATGCTAACGGAATAGAGATGCGTGTGGCAAATGCATCGCGGCTTCCGCTTGGAATGGGAACTACCTGGCACGGCGATCGTGGATGGATACATGTCGATCGTGGAAAAATAATTTCTGCCTCCGATCCTAAAATTCTTAATGAAGTTATCGGAGAAAAGGAGATTCATTTGTATAAAAGTGAGAACCACTGGCAGAATTTTGTTGATTGCATTCGTTCAGGGAAACCTGCTATTGCCCCTGTCGAAGTAGCCTACAGAGCTATTTCTGTAGCATTGCTTGGAGAAATTGCCATGACCACAGGCCAGATCATTAAATGGGATCCCGAGAAAGAAGAGATAATTGGCAATCAAATGGCATCACGCCTTTTAAGCCGTCCCTATCGCCAACCATGGACATTACCAACAGTATAATAAGTGACCGATATGAAAAAACAATATTTGCTAATTCTAATTATTGCAACCCTTTCATTCCTGTTTTCAGCATGTAAAAATGAGGCCGGGTACAAAACACTAATAATCACTGGTCAGAATAATCATAACTGGAAAGCCAGTTCCCCTGTTCTGAAACAGATTCTGGAAGAGACAGGTTTGTTTTCGGCAGAGATTATGATTACTCCTGAGAAAGGAGGAGATATGAAAACTTTCGATCCGGATTTTTCAAAATACAGACTTGTAGTTATCGATTACAATGGCGATTCATGGTCGGAAAGGACCAACACTGCTTTCGTTGATTTTGTTAAAAATGGAGGAGGAGTTGTAATCTACCATGCTGCTGATAATTCTTTTCCAAATTGGAAAGAGTATAACGAGATGACTGGTCTTGGCGGCTGGGGAGAACGCAATCAGAAAGATGGTCCATACGTTTATTATAAGAATAATCAACTTGTTACAGATACTTCAGCCGGAAATGGAGGTTCTCACGGAAAAAGGAGGGAATTTTTGGTGCTAACAAGGATAACTGACCATCCAATAACCAGGGGCCTGCCTGTGGCCTGGCTGCATGGTACTGATGAATTATACAGTCAGCTCAGAGGGCCTGCTAAAAACATGCAGATTCTTGCAACAGCTTTTGCGGACAGCGCTGCAGGCGGAGGAACGATGAGAGATGAGCCGATGCTCATGACTATCACTTTCGGAAAAGGAAGGATTTTTCATACTACAATGGGACATGCTGATGTGGGTGGAGGCCCATCAATGCACTGTGCAGGTTTTATTACGACACTTCAGAGAGGTGCTGAATGGGCCGTAACAGGTGATGTCACTCAAAAGGTGCCATGGGATTTTCCCAGCGCTGCGGGAGTAGTGCTACGCCCTGACTTTAAAGAGATTACTCTCGATGAAGCATTCACGCACATAGGAAATTATGATATCGCAAAAAGTACGAAATATCTGTCATGTATTCAGAGTCATTTGCGTAGCCTTTCAGGTGATGAAGCAGGATTGCTAAGTATGGAGAAGATGATGGTTAAGGTCATTAAGGACAAGAATGCTACAATTGATTCTAAAAAACTACTGCTCCACGAACTAAGCTGGATGGGATCTGATTATTCGGTTCCTGTAATTAAGGATCTTGAAGCAAATGCCGAGTTAAAAGATGAAGCGGAATATGCACTTTCAAGATTGCAAACTAAATAATATTACTCTCTGTCCCTCTGTGGTACCTCTGTGTGTCTCTGTGTAACTGATTTTAGAATATTAGGAACTTACACAGAGTTGCACGGAGAAGACACGGAGTTACACTGAGAGTTTACAAGGAAAAATTGATAAATGCTTTCACTGGTAATACCCATATTTAACGAAGAGAAACTGGTTGATGAACTGGTTAAGAGGACTATTTCATCTATAGAATCATTTACAGCGGATTATGAGGTGATATTTGTCGATGATGGAAGTACCGATAATAGTCTTGAAAAAATTCTTTCTTATCAGAAAGGGAACCATCATATTAAGATATTATCACTGTCTAAAAACTTTGGCCATCAGGCAGCATATACAGCCGGCCTTGAGTATTCCAAAGGCGATCTTGTTGCTATGATGGATGGTGACCTTCAGGACCCACCAGAGCTCCTGGCAGAAATGTACAGAATGATATGTGAAGAAAATTATGATGTTATAAGCGGGAAAAGAACGGGCAGAAAGGGTAAAAACAGCCGTGATTTTTATGCAGTGTTATTCCATCTTCTGTTTAAACATATAGGTGACATAAAAAACATGGAGAATTCAGGAAATTACTCCATGATGAAGCGCGCAGCTGCCGATGCTCTCCTTTCAATGAAAGAAAAAGTAAGGTACCTGCCGGGTCTCCGCACTTTTATTGGCTTCAGGCAAGGTTTTGTTGAATTTGTGAGAGATGACCGTTTCAAAGGAACCCCTAAAATGAGTATCCGCAAATTATTTCTGCTTGCGGCAGATGCCATATTTTCCTTTTCAAGGTTCCCGATACGTTTCTGCCTGATACTCGGATCTATAGGAGCCCTGGTTTTTATGGGAGCAGGTATATATGTCTTAATTGCTAAAGCATATGGATTCGCAGTTTTAGGATGGTCATCCACTTTGCTTAGTATATATTTTCTTGGTTCTATCCAATTGGTTTTCATGGGAATAGTAGGCGAATACGTTTACCGGAACTATAAGGAATCTCAAAACCGGCCTATCTATTTTGTCAAAAAATATTACGACAGCGGGCAGGAAAAATTATGAATGAGAAAAGATTAAAATATATCTTTAATTTTTCTTCTGCAATTCTGCTTGTTCTGATGCTCTTTCTGAGCAAAAATGCCGGCATAAGCTGTGATGAGGTCTTGCATTATGATCAGTCTGTTTCAGTTTACAACTATTTTGCATCTCATGGGAAGTGTCAGTCAGCTCTGAATACTCCTGTAACAAATCTTAAATATTACGGACAGTCATACGATAACATTGTTACCGTACTGATCAAATGGTTTAAGATCAGGGATGTTTACAGTTTCAGACACTTAATGAGTTCATTTGCAGGATGGATGGCCATAATGGTGACGGCATTATTTGCCGTATGGCTGACAGACTATAATGCAGGCATTCTTGTACTTTTCCTGTTTGCCGTTTCTCCTACATTTATGGGACATTCGCAGAACAACCTTAAGGACATCCCGTTTGCGCTGGCTTATATTTCCGCTACCTATTTTACTCTGAAGTTTCTTGATTCCGACAGAAAGCACTTTTATATAAACTCAATATTTCTAATCACCAGTATTGCTTTTTCAATGAGTATTCGGGCAGGGGGATTATTGTTAATCTGTTACCTTTTCTTATTCTTTATCATATTCAGCTTCTTCAAATTCATCAGTGAAAATAAAGTTAATATAGTTGAAATCAGAAATAAATTTTTGTGTTTATGCTTTATAGCTGTAATTTCATGGCTGCTTAGCATACTGTTGTGGCCTTATGCCCTTCAGAGCCCAGTAAAGAATGTCATTGAATCATACCGGGTAATGGCTCACTTCCCTTCTACTTTTCGCCAGATATTTGAAGGGAAAGTTGTCTGGTCCGATCTGGGGCCATGGTACTATCTTCCTAAATCAATGCTGATCACAGTCCCTGTAATTGTCTTTACCGGTTTTGCATTGTTTTTTGTTTTGTTTTTTGTTTTTTTAAGAACTAAGCATGATCATGCAAAAGCACTTCTGTTTGTTTTAGTGGTTTTCTCCATATTATTTCCGATTGTTTTTATAGTATATGAGAAATCAAATCTGTATTCTTCCTGGAGGCAGTTTCTTTTTATTTATCCAGGAATTGTCTTGCTGGCCTCGATCGGGTACTGTCGATTGTACGAATATTTAAGGCAGGGATATTTAAAATTGGTAATGGTTGTCCTGTTATGTATACTTTCTTTGCATCCAATTAAGTATATGTTGAGTAATCCCGGGTTTTATTACTTATATTATAACCAGATCGTCGGAGGATTAAAAGGTGCTTATTCAAATTATGAGACAGATTATTATTACGTTAGTCAGACTAATGCATCTAAATGGCTACTTGATTATCTTAAAAATAAGGAAATCAAAGACAGAATAAAAGTCAGTGCAACATATCCGGTGGAATGGCAGTTCCGCAATCATCCGGAGATAGAAACATCCTATTTCAGGTACGAAGAGAGAAGTCAGTCTGACTGGGATTATGCCATAGTGGCTAACAGGTATATTAGTCCTTTCCAGCTGAGGAATAATATCTGGCCTCCTGCAAATGCGATCCATGTAATTTATGCAGATAAAGTGCCGGTGGGAGCAGTGCTTGAAAGAAAATCAAAAGATGATTATGCCGGTTATGTGGCTTTAAGTAAGGGAAATTTCAGGGATGCTGTGGATCATTTCGAAAAAGCTTTGAAACTTGATGACCGTGATGCGATGATTTTTTATAATTTTGGCGCAGCTTTATATAATGAAGGACAGTACCTGAAGGCCGATTCCCTTTTAAAAAGAGGGTTGGAGATAAATCCGGATTTTGAGCTAATATTGATGTATCTTGGCAATATTGCAAGGTCGCAGCAAAGGAGGGATGAGGCAATAAGTTACTATCAAAGAGTTATTGAAGCTGATAAAAAATATTTTGAAGCATATGTCGGAATATCAGAGTTATTGATGGACAAAGATGTAAAGAAGGCGAGGGAAATACTCACCGCATGTCTTAATCTTAATCCCCGGTACAAACCGGCAATAATTGCGCTGGCTGATACTTTCAGAAATTCTGACCCGGATATTGCTAAGAAATATGATGAATTGGCAAAAACTATTAAATAAATACAACAAATCCTTTCCGAACTCTGGTGATCACCTTTGTGTTTCTTAGTAGTAAAATGTTTCTTATGAACCGCAAAGGGCACAAAGTGCACACTAAGTAACACGAAGGGGAAAATAGAAAAAATGATAAATATCAATCAATTAATTTATAAACATTTAAGTAATGAAAAAATCAGTATTAGTATTTTCGATGACCTTGCTTCTCGTTTTCAGTGGTTTGAGTGTGGTAACAGGTCAGCAACAACCTAAACCTAAGAAAGACACTGTGAATATGGATTCGAATGCCAAGCCAACTTATTATTATCCGGTTGAAGATGAAAAGAAAGGAAAAAGTCCTGTTGCAATTATAGCAATTATTGCAGGAGCTGTTGTTCTGATCGGTGCAGGAGCATTTATCGTGCTAAGAAAGAAAAAGTAATTAATATCTGTCCAATCAGCAGATTGATAGTCTGAAACAATGGATGAACTAAAAATTTCAACTGCCCAGTTTGAAAACAGGAGTGGCGACAAAGATTTCAATTTATCGAGAATTGAAAGTCTGGCTCTTGAGGCCGCGCTTCAGGGTTCTCAGGCTATTGCTTTTCATGAATGTTCGGTTACCGGATATTCATTTGCCCGGCATCTTTCAAGGGAAGAAATGACGGACCTTGCAGAGTTTATACCTGAAGGACCGAGTATTAAAAGACTGACAGAGATTGCAGCAAATTATAATATTCATTTGCTGGCCGGTCTTTTTGAGAAAGATGCTCAAGGCAAATTATATAAAGCTTATGTGTGTGTTGATAAAAATGGTTTGGTGGCTAATTTCAGAAAATTGCATCCGTTTATTAACCCTTATTTAACTCCAGGTGACAAGTATTGTATATTTGATCTTCATGGTTGGAAATGCGGTATTCTGATTTGCTATGATAACAACATAATAGAAAATGTGCGAGCGACAACTCTGCTGGGAGCGGATATAATTTTTATGCCTCATGTCACTATGTGTACTCCTTCGACTCGTCCCGGAGCTGGGTTTGTAGATCCCAAGTTGTGGCACAACAGAGAAGCTGATACAACATCTCTAAGGTTGGAATTTGACGGGATGAAAGGACGCGACTGGCTCATGAAATGGCTTCCATCAAGAGCATATGATAATGGTATTTATGTTGTGTTTTCAAATCCGATCGGTATGGATGACGACCAGTTGAAGAACGGCTGCTCAATGATTTTAGATCCGTTCGGAGATATCATTGCCGAATGCCGGACTCTTGGTGATGATTTTGTCTCAGCAATTCTGACCCCTGAAAAGCTTGCTCAGTCCGGTGGATACAGATATCTAAAGGCCAGAAGACCTGATCTTTATAAAGATATTATAGGACAAGATCATGTACCTGAACAAAAGGTTATCTGGCTTGAAAATTCGCCTCTACCCAACCCCTCTCCCAAGAGTGAGGGACTAAAATCCTGATTAAATGGGTTTACTCCCCTTCTGGGGGCGGGGGATAAGGCAAAAATCAGATCTTTATCCAGATATTTCCACCCTTATTAGAATCTACAACTGCATGAATGAACCTCATTCCTCTTA
The DNA here is from genome assembly GCA_003157015.1 of Bacteroidales bacterium. Lineage (GTDB taxonomy): Bacteria > Bacteroidota > Bacteroidia > Bacteroidales > VadinHA17 > LD21. Next base: position 21,702 of record PMIJ01000127.1, on the reverse strand, counting down.
CTCCGTCATGAACAGTAGGGAATTCACCGGCTGTAAATTTTTCACCTCTTATGGATTTGGCGGTACCTTTATAAATATTGGCAAGAGCTTCATAAATTCCTTCAGGATGACCCGATGGCATTGTATGACTGTTCTCGGCAAGCTGTTCATTGTATGCGTGGGCAGGTTTAAATATTTTGGTCGGTTCTGTATCACTAAGCAAATAGAGATAATTAGGATTTTCCTGTGCCCACTTAAGGCTCGCTTTAGATCCGTAAACGGCTATAGTGAGATTATTCTCCTCTCCACCGCAGACCTGGCTGGCTCTGATTACTCCTTTCAGGTTTTTACTGAAACGCAGTAATACCGTCCCGTCAAGATCCAGCTTAATGTCTTCCTTAACCGGATTTAGATCAGACAGAACTTCTTTCACTTCAAGTCCTGTGGTATATTCGATAAGGTTAAATGCATGCACTCCGATATCACCCATGCAACTACTTGCACCGGCATGTTTTGGATCGAGTCTCCAGACTCCCGTTATCCTGCTGCCGGTTCCATGAATTATTGAATTGATCCAACCCTGGTAATACTGTGCATCAACTCGTTGGATTGTTCCGAGAAGTCCTTTTGAGATAATGTCTCTCATCTGCCTTATCATCGGATAACCGGTGTAAGTGTGAGTCAAAGCAAATGTCAGCTTCTTTTCAGCAACCAGTTTTTCCAGTTCTTCAGCTTCCCTGACAGTCATAGTCATTGGCTTCTCGCAAACAATATGAAATCCGGCTTCAAGAAGTTTTTTTGCAAAAGGAAAATGCAGAGCATTAGGAGTGACAATTGAGACAACCTGCATACGGGAATCAGGAGGTAAATCTGATTCAGATTTGATAAGGTCGTCCACACTTTTATAACATCTTTCAGCAACGATGCCTTCGTTTTTTGCAAACAACTTGCTCTTTTCATAGTCGGCATCAAAAACTCCTCCTACTAATTCGAAATCATTACAGATTCTTGATGCACGGCGATGTGCATCACCGATGAAGGCCCCAATGCCCCCACCCATCATTCCCATTTTTATCTTCTTCATATTTTTATCTTTTATTTTTGTATTTTATCTTGAAGTAATATAGTCTTGCAGTCTTGCGGTCTTGTAGTCTTCTAACTTTTGACTTTTTACTTTTGTCTTTTGTCTTAAATTATGTTTACGGTGTTTGGTATGCGGTTTGAGGAAATATTCATCCGGTTACCGCTTACCTCTTACCGGTTACCGGTTTTTATACATGTTTTCTTTTCCACAAATGCAGAAAGATAAATGCCATAATAAGTAAAGCAGGTACAAATGCAACAAATCTTAGTGTATGTTCACCACCTGTTAATTGTGCTGCAGCCCATGTTGCTGCTTCCTTTGTTCCGGCCAGTGCTGATTTTAAAGTTGCTAAAGATTGACCGGCAGGAACTGCTGCAAATGTTTGTGCATCAAAAATAGCTCCAAGTACCGGCTGGGCAATAGCTCCGCCCAGAAACCCGATACCACCCATAATTGCGAGACCCAGAGCACCGCTCTGAGGAATATTCTCAGATACAAATCCGAGCATTGAAGGCCAGAAAAATGCTACCCCCAATGCGAATATTCCTGCTGAGGCAAATATCATAGCTCCTCCGGTATAGCCCATTAGTATGCATCCTATGAAAGCCAGGACTGCAGACGTAAGCAAAACAACGGTTGATTTAAGATTATGTATCAATGTACCTCCAAACTGACGTGCAAGTGCCATAATCCCTGATATCCAGACAAGGAGAAGAATTGGATTATGAGAAACATTTGCAAGTAAAGCTGCTATCCACTGGTTTGTTCCAAGTTCTGTTCCGGCGGTAAGGATCATGCAGCTGGCCATAAAAATAAATAAAGGACTAACGCAAGCCATTAGCATGTCCTTATAACTAAATCCGGAGACAACACGTTCTGTTTGAGGAAACTCCTTACTAATGAACATATATCCGTATGTAAAAGTTGGAAGAAGCATGATTCCCATTGCATAGCGCCAGTTTACAAGTCCGATTTTGTTAAAAAGGAAGACTATCAATCCGCCAATAACAATTCCAGTAGGGAACCAAGCGTGAAAACGATTAAGCCGCCGTGTTTTTTGATCAGTATACATACTGGTTATCAAAGGGTTGCATGCAGCTTCAACGCTTCCGTTTGCTATTCCTACCAACAATGTGGATACAAACAGTGACCAGAATCCTGTTGCAATGATCGTCAGAATTATTCCTGCCACGTGACAGAAGAAAGCAATAGAAATGATCCTCCCGATACCAATAATATCCACCAGAGGACCACCAAAAACCATAGCAAGAGTAAATCCCCAGAATGCAGTTCCTACTATCCATCCCACTTCGGTGTGGGTAAGATTGAATTCGGTTGCCCATGCCTGCACAAATGAACCTCTTGTGGCAAAGGCCAGAGCGGTAACGACTAATGCAACACAACTTGCATTGAACAACTGAGTTTTCTTCATAGTCTCCATATTAAGGTTAAGGTTAAGATTTAGATTATTGTCGGTTTATTTCTTTTCAAAAGCTGCATCGAAAGCAATATTTGAAGAAGGAAAATCTACTTTACGAACAAATTCACATGCCTCTTTTGCACCAAACTCCCTGTCCATTCCCCCATCTTCCCATTCAACAGATAACGGACCTTTATAATTAATTCTGTTAAGTGTTCTGATAATCTGTTCAAAATCGATATTCCCATGACCAAGGCTCCTGAAATCCCAAAAACGTCCTGGCGTTCCGAATTCGGTATGACCTCCGAAAACACCTGCCTCAGTCGGCACTTTTGACCAGCCTGCGTCTTTCATGTGTACATGGAAAATTTTCTCTGCGAAAGTGTAAATAAACTTCACATAATCAACACCCTGATAACCAAAGTGAGAAGGATCAAAATTAAATCCGAATGCAGGATGGTCTTTAATGGCCTTCAACGTTCTTCGTGCAGAGGCTATATCAAATGCAATTTCAGTCGGATGAGCTTCAAGGGCAAAGCGAATTCCAAGTTGATGATATTTATCCAGGATAGGAATCCAGCGGAATGCAAAGTCTTCATATCCTTTATCTATCATGGCCTGTGGAACAGCGGGAAATGAGTATAGAAGCGGCCAGATAGAACTCCCGGTAAAGCCTGTGACAATATTAACTCCAAGCCTCTTAGCTGCTTCAGCAGTTCTAATAATTTCATGTGCTGCCCTTTGACGAACACCTTCAGAGTCTCCATCGCCCCAGACATAATCGGGTAAAATGCTTTTGTGCCTTTCATCAATCCGATCACAAACGGCCTGACCGGCAAGGTGGTTCGCTATCGCAAATACTTTCAATCCATACTTGGAGAGTATTTCATTCTTTTTACGGCAGTATGCCTCATCGGCCTTATTTACTTCAAAGTGATCACCCCAACAGGCGATTTCCAAACCGTCATAGCCAAATGATTTAGCTTTCTTACAAACAGTTTCAAATGGTAAATCTGCCCATTGGCCCGTAAATAGTGTAACTGGTCTGCTCATGATTTGTTTTTTTATTATTAATAATGTTGTATTTATTTTAAATCAGTAATCTGCAATTCTATACCAAGTATAGAAAATATTATTCTAAAAGCAATAAATATTAACTGCAATCCTATGTAGGAAGGATTGATATTTTCCATGTTAATGCTAAGATAAGAAAATCCTTTTCTTGAATCGAAATGTTAAGGTGGATTTTATTTACTTTGTGTGATATTCTACAACATAAAAAAATGAACAATTTTTCAGATATTCTGCTCGATCACCGAACAATTAGGAAATACTCATCAGAACCTGTTAATGATATGCTTCTCAATGAGCTTCTTGAGATAGGATGCCGGGCATCAACAACAGGGAATATGCAGGTTTACAGCATTATTATAACAAGAGATGAAAATAAGAAAATGGAACTTGCTCCCCTGCATTTCAATCAAAAAATGGTCACTGAAGCTCCTATAGTTCTGACATTCTGTGCAGATTTCAACAGATTTAAGAAATGGTGCCGTTTGAGAAAAGCCGAGCCTGGTTATGATAATTTTCTTTCATTTATGACCAGTGCTATAGATGCCTTGCTTGTTGCGCAAACAGTGTGCATAGCGGCTGAGTCGAAAGGTCTTGGAATCTGCTATCTAGGGACAACAACCTATAATGCACATAAAATAATTGAGCTTTTGAATCTACCCAAAGGTGTTGTTCCTGTAACAACTGTCACCATCGGTTGGCCTGCTGAAAAACCCAAACAGGTTGACAGACTTCCACTTGAAGCAATAATTCATAAGGAGACTTATATTGATTATTCAGGAGAAGATATTGAAAAATATTTTGGCGCAAAGGAGGAAAGAAAGGATTCGCAACAGTTTGTTATTGAGAATAATAAAGAAACCCTGGCTCAGGTATTTACAGATATCAGGTATAAGAAAGCAGATAATGAATATTTCTCAGATATACTCTTGAAGGTATTGAAAGATCAGGGGTTTATGGAATAGACTCCCAAATCTCTGTATTGTCAAGGGACCCCCAAACCCCCCAAGGGGCTTAAAAAAAATCTACAGTATGAGGGAACTTGAAAAAATATGTACTTCGGAGCAAAACCAGATTTAGGGGAACTGGCAAAATCTCTGAGAAATGCCATGACTTATCATGAGAGTTTACTATGGGAAAAACTCAAAGGCAAACAGATCTGTGGAGTTCGCTTTAGGAGACAGCACCCTATTTATTTCTACATTGTTGATTTTTATTGTCATGAAGCAATGTTGGTAGTTGAAGTTGATAGTGAAATCCACTATGATCGAATAGATTATGATAATGGAAGATCGGCTGAGATGGAAAAATTGGGTATTAAAGTAATTAGATTTACAAATCTTGATGTTGAAAATAACATCAATAAAGTAATAATGAAAATTGAAACAATAGTTAAAGAACGCACCAAGAGCCGCTCTTGAGAGATTTAGGGGTAAAAAATATTGAAGAATAATATATTGATTTAATGAATCTGAAGCCCCCCTTGGGGGGTTTGGGGGTACTTAATCACTCGAAATCTATTCCCAATTGTATAGCGATTGAGACCAGATCATCTTTTATTGCGGGAACAATTTTGATTCCATCGCTCATATTTCGTATCTCGGCTTCTCTTTCCGGATCGCCTGGAATAAGGACTTTTTCCTGACCTTTAACTGGTGTTGCAGACCGGAACGTTTTAATCCATTCATCCATTTTTAATTTGAATTCTTCAGCTGGCTGAAACGCATCAATTCTCATTGCCCCGAAGAAATGTCCGGTACCCGCACCAACTTTTTTTTCGAGAACCGGAAGGTAAGCGACACTTGGAGGAACAAACGGCCCAAAATTTGCCCCGCTGAACACAGCTGAGAATATATCAACTATTGAAGAGAGGCAATAACCCTTATGACTACCGTGTAATCTGTCTCCACCTAGTGTCAGCATCGATCCCCCGCGCTTTAATATTGTTGGATCATCAGATGGCAGACCATCTTTATCCTGAACAAATCCGAACGGAACTTTTTCACCTTTCTTTTCTGCGACTGCAAGTTTACCTCTGGCAATCGGAGTTGTAGCAAAATCTGCAACAAAGGGAGGTTGATTCATAGCCGGAATCGCAACTGCAATGGGGTTTGTTCCCATCATCCTGCTGATTGAAAATGTTGGTGCAACAAGCGGGTTGGCATTGGTCAGACAGATCCCGATCATATCAAATTCCAAAGCCATCATAGCATAGTATCCTGCAATCCCGAAATGGTTTGAGTTTCTGGTGGCAACCCAGCCTGTTCCAGCCTTTTTTGCTTTTTCTATAGCAATCCCCATCGATGTTCTTGCAGCAATCATTCCAACTGCATTATCGCCGTCAACCACAGCAGTGCTTGGAGATTCATGGACAATGGTTACATGAGCACCAGTATTTATCCGTTTCGCTTTCCATAATTCATAATAGTCCTTAAGTCTAATCATTCCATGGGAAGCATGATCTCTTAATTCTGCGGCCAGAAAAACTTCAGCAATTATTGCAGAGTCATGGTCACTGCATCCCATCTTCATGAAGACTCTTTTTGTAAAATCAAACAAGTAGCCGTATTTGTACATTATTCATATTATTTATTGTTACTGGATGCTTGTCCTGTGAAATAAGCCTTAAGCATGGGCTTTGCGCTATTTCACAGGGCCAGTAACCAGCAATTTTTGTCCTTTATTCTCTTCTCACATTATGATTCACACTTGCCTGTTGTGTGGGAGTGATAACAATTTCATTAATGCATACGTGTTCAGGCAGAGTAGCACAATAATAAATTACGTCAGCAATATCACCGGCGGTAAGTGCATTAATACCTTTGTAAACATTTTTAGCCTTCTGTTCATCGCCCTTGAAACGAACGATTGAAAACTCTGTTTCTGCCATACCGGGGGCGATAAGGGTTACCTTAATGTTATTCTTGAGCATATCTATACGCATCGATTTTGAAAGAGCACCCACGGCAAATTTTGAGGCACAATAAACATTGCCGTTTTCGTACGTCTCTATACCCGCAATAGAACCGATATTAAAAATATGGCCTCTATTTCTTGCAATCATTAATGGAGCAACAACTCTTGTAACATACAAAAGGCCTTTTACATTTGTATCTATCATCCTGTCCCAGTCATCGGTATCACCTTCCTGGATATGACTCAGGCCTACTGCCAGGCCGGCATTATTTACAAGAATGTCTATTTTTTTCCACTCTGCGCCAAGATTCCCTATAGCTGATTCAACTTCATCTTTCTTTCTGACATCAAAATTGAGTGAGAGCACTTTTGTTTTTCCAATTGCACGGAGTTCATTTTCAAGCTCATCAAGAAGTTTTTTTCGTCTCCCTGTAATTATAATATTAAATCCATTTTCAGCGAATTTCAAAGCGGTTGCTCTTCCAAAGCCGGTTGTTGCGCCGGTGATAATTATAGTTTTGTTCATTTTACCTCTTTAAATTTGTTTGTATAAAAGTAGAAATAAATTTTATCACCGTTAAAGATTCAGGTATTAACTAATTTTATTTCTGTATGTGATTGAAGGATTGCCACGCGACGAAACAATCTCATGATCCAAATTCGATTATGACAAAAATTAACGCCCTTTTAGGGGATGAGTGTCTGAAAAACAGGAGAGGAAGTTTTTAGAGACCTCTTTCAAAATAATCCTATCTTTGGGGTTTTGTAAAATAATGGAAAATCAGCCTGCGAATCTGAATGAAGGAAAAAAAGCAGCTGTTGAATCGATGTTTGATTCAATAGCCTGGCGGTATGATTTTCTCAATCATTTTCTCTCTTTTAACATTGATAGGCTCTGGCGGAGGAAAGCCATAAAGATACTCTCGAAATCCTTTAAATCTCCAAGAATCCTAGATGTTGCTACTGGTACGGGCGATCTGGCGATTGCTGCCATGAAGCTGAACCCATCAAAGATTTCCGGGATAGATATCTCGGTTAAAATGCTGGAGATCGGCAAAGAAAAGATTAAGAAGAAGGGATTATCTGAAAAGATCGAACTTATCGAAGGAGATTCGGAGAAGATTCCTTTTGATGCCAATATATTTGATGTAGCAATGGCTGCGTTTGGTGTCAGAAATTTTTCAGATCCGCTGAAAGGCCTTATGGAAATGCACAGAGTCATTCAAAACAAAGGCATGATTATGATACTTGAATTCTCAAAACCTTCAGTTTTTCCCTTTAAGCCGCTTTACAACTTCTATTTCAAAAACATTCTCCCTCTTTTCGGGCGAATTTTTTCAAGGGACAAGACTGCTTATAGGTACCTGCCTGATTCGGTAATGAAATTTCCTGATAATGAGGAGTTTCTGAAATTGCTGGTTCAGGCCGGTTTCTCACAAACATATCAGAAAAAATTAACGGGTGGAGTTGCAAGTATTTATACAGGGATCAAATTGTCAACGCAATAATTGGAATTCAAACGAGTTTATTATCTTGTATCACAAAATCAAAAATCTTACTGAGGGTTGAAACAAAAAGCTGCTTTTATAACTTTCTTTATCATATTTCTGCTTAACAATCTCATATTGTATGGACAGATGCAAAAACCTAAGAACGAATCATGGTATGATGAGAAGCTTATTCACTTTGGATTCAGCCTGGGGTTTAATACGATGGATTTTAATATTACTCCTTCACAAAAATATCTTCAACTAAATAATCTATACCCCGAAGTAAGTATTCTTAATCCCGGAATTAACATTCAGATAGTCACCGATCTGAGACCTGCTAATCACATGGATATAAGATTTCTTCCCGGAGTATCTTTTGGTCAAAGAGTGATCAGGTTTTATAAGAACGGGGTGCTCGTTAACGGCCAGCAAAGCCTCGAGTCTTCATTTCTTGAATTTCCTCTCCTGCTAAAATACAAAGGGGACAGACTAAATAATGTCAGACCGTATGTTATCGGCGGATTCAATTTCAGGTATGACCTGGCAGGCAAAAAGGAATTTGATGACACAAAGGCAATATATCTGAGGATTAAAAGACCCGATCTGTATTATGAGTTAGGCGCCGGGATGGATTTTTACCTGGTGTACTTTAAACTTTCCGTTGAACTGAAAATGTCAAACGGTTTCGGAGATGTGCTGGTCAAAGAAGCGGCGCCGGGCCATCCGGAATATGAGAACGCCATTGAAAAAATGAAGTCACAGATTTGGGTTCTTGCATTTCATTTCGAGTAGAAATGGGTAAAAAGGTCCTGATTAATCTAACACCTGCTGCGGCTGCTGACGAGACAACAATCAGAAAGATAGCAGCTTCTCTTACTGGAATGGATATATCTTCGGTTTCGGCATTAAGAGTTATTAAACGGTCAGTTGATGCCAGAAAAAAAAATATCCGTATTAATCTTATAGTGGAACTTTTCACCGTAAAAGATTTAGTAATTCCGGAAATAGCCCCTTTCATTCCTGTTAATGTCTCGAAAGCACAAGAAGTTATTATTGTTGGTGCCGGACCCGCGGGGTTGTTTGCAGCACTGCGTTTAATTGAACTTGGCTTGCGTCCTGTAATTATTGAGAGAGGTCGTGATGTCTCATCCAGGAAAAAAGATATCGCGAGAATAAGCCGTGAACAAACTGTTGATCCCGACAGTAATTACTGTTTTGGAGAAGGAGGTGCCGGAACTTATTCAGACGGTAAATTATACACCAGATCGAAAAAAAGAGGAGATAACACAAGAGTTCTGGAATTGCTCTGCTTTCACGGTGCCAATGAAAACATGATGTATGAAGCTCATCCCCATCTTGGCACTGACAAACTTCCAGGAATAATTTCAAATATCAGGAAATCAATTCTTGAAGCAGGCGGACAGTTTCTATTGGAAAAAAAAGTTACTGATTTTCTTTTGGATGGTGATTTAATTAAAGGTGTTACAACATCAGATAATGAACATTTCAAATCACCTTATGTAATACTTGCTACCGGTCATTCTGCAAGGGATATCTATGAAATCTGCAAAATACGGGGAGTGGAACTTTTAATGAAACCATTTGCCATGGGAGTGAGGGTGGAGCATCCACAGGAACTGATAGACAGAATTCAATACCATGGTAATTCACGCGGAGAATACTTACCTGCATCGTCATATAATATTGTAAAACAGATAGATGGGAGAGGAGTTTACTCTTTTTGTATGTGTCCTGGCGGATTCATAGTGCCATCTGCCACTTCTCAGGAAGAGGTGGTAGTGAACGGAATGTCTCCTTCAGAACGGAATTCCCCCTATGCAAACTCAGGTATTGTGGTTGAGATCAGACCGGAAGATACTCTTAAGTATGGCAGTTTTGGGGAATTGGCAGGTCTTGAATTTCAGAAAGAACTTGAACGTGAAGCATGGAAAAATGGGGGGCATACCCAAAGAGCTCCTGCTCAGCGTCTCTCTGATTTTGTTAATGGTGATATTTCCGTATCATTGCCTAAAGTTTCATATTTTCCGGGAGTAACATCCTCACCTCTTCACAGTTGGCTCCCCAAAGCTATCGGCCGGCGATTGAGGGATGGGTTCAGACTGTTTGGACAGATAATGGATGGTTACCTTACAAATGAGGCCGTTGTATTGGGAGTGGAATCACGAACATCTTCCCCTGTCCGTATTCCGAGAGATCCTGAAAAACTACACCACATAAGGATTTCAGGTTTATACCCGTGCGGTGAAGGATCGGGATACGCCGGAGGAATTGTTTCATCTGCGGTCGACGGGATACGAGCTGCCGAAGCGATAGCAAAAAAAGTCTCGGAGTCTTGAAGTATTGGAGTATTGATGTCTGAACCCGGATAAAATTCCTTTGTGTTCCTTTGTGAAATCCTTCGTGTACCTTTGTGATAAAACAAAAATATTTGACCACTAAGGGTCACAAAGAAAATGCAAAGTAACACGAAGTAAAAAGGAGACAAATATTTTCCAAATATTATATAGATTTGTCTATAAGTTATTTGTAATGGAAAATCCATTTAGAAAACCATACAGCAGAATCGAAACACCAAGGGAGAAGCTTGTTTTTATTCTTGTTTTTGGTCTTTTTATTTTCCTGTTCCTCTTTCTTTTCAAACCATTCGGATTGGCCCAGTTAAAAACTTCGTACCAGTTCTTTGTATCTCTTGGGTTCGGATTAGTAACAATGTTTATGTTATCCATTTTTAAATATTTACTTGAACCTCTGGTCATAAAAAAGAACTGGACGCTTGGCAAGAGTTTGATGTGGGGTTTGCTGATTGCTTCAAGTATCGGAGTTGCCAACTACTTTTACGTTCAAATTATCTTTTCCCAGGTTTTTATTTTTAAGTATTTTTTATTTGCTATCTGGACAGCAATACTGGTAGGAATTATACCTGTAACGATAGGTTATATTGTTTCTTTTAACAGGCTGTACAGGGATGCTTTAAAAGATGCGTCAATACCTCTCGATGATATTTTTTGGGAAAGTGAAGTTATAATCAGGGGAGGAAATCCAAAAAACGAGTTTAAATTTAACCCCAGAAGCATAGTCTATTTATGTTCAAACGATAACTATATCACAGTTTTTACGATTAAAGGCGAGACTATTGCCAGGACGCATCTCAGGGGAACCCTTAAGGCGGCTGAATCGGAACTCAGAAAGAATACTTCATTTTTCAGATGCCACAAGTGCTACATTGTCAATTCGGAATATGCTGATCATGTTTCAGGGAACAACCAGAATATGAGAATTAAGCTTAAAATTCAGAGTTTGGAAATTCCTGTTTCCAGATCCAAAGCCGCAGCTGTTTTAAGTAGATTAAGATAAATGAAGCAAATCAGTCACGAAATACAGCAATTCTGAATCCTTTTGCCCCTGATTCCTGCAATTCACCCCACACTTTCTTCCTTTTGCCACAATTTAAGTAGTTCCCCACTTTCTTCTTGTAGTCAATTATACGATAGTATAGTTTTACAGAAAAAAGTTTATGACAGACTCATTTATTTTAGGTCTCAGCAGTGGTTCAGCCTGCCTGGCTACTTGCGGAATGGTAATGTTTCCTTACCTGATGGCAGGTGAAGCAGGTATAAAAAAAATTGCAATCGATCTTTCTCTATTTTTATTAACCAGGTTCGTTATTTATTTTATGCTTGCGACCTTAGCCTGGTATTTTGGTCAGGCATTCTTCAATAATCCGGTTGTAAGAAATCTAATTCCCGGCATTCTTTATATAGTATTTGCTATCCTGCTTGTCTGGTACAGCATTGATAAAAACCGCAATCCGGCTTGCCCCGCAAAAATTATAAAATCTGTTAATGACCACAGACTGGTACCGATCTTGCTTGGTGTAGTAAACAGCCTGGGATTTTGTCCGGCGTTATTTTTAATCCTTACAAAAAGCGCTATACAAGTCACACTTGCTCAGAGTTACATTGCTTTTCTTGCATTTTTCGTTGGGTCATCATTATGGTTTTTACCATTGCCCCTGGCAGGTAAAATACGGAAAAAAGAGGTTTTAAGGAATATTGGAATTCTTGCTACCGGGCTGGCCGGTATAATTTTTATGATTAAAGGTTTAACTAATTTAATAGGAGGAATAATTAATGGATAACTCTTTAAAAATTTCAGAGATGAGGAAATCAATAGGGAAATCTCTTTTGTATACACTCCCGATGTTTCTCATTACTTTCATTTTCATTACCGGAGGAAGGCCAAATTTTTCGGATCCCTCTTCCGGACTGGCAATGCTGACTGTTTTTTTGCTAGTGAATGTTCTTTACTTCTTCATGCATTACACGGGGAAAACAGACAAGTACCGGGCAATACTCTTTATTATTTTTGCTCTTTCTCTCTCATATTCTCTGATACACAATATGCTTGAAGTAAGAAAATCGATGTCTTTTTCGCAGGCTGATATACTTGAGTGCAAGATCCCTTTTTGCCATCTGGTTATTCCAATGATGATTCTTCCTGCTGCATTTACCAAATCGATTATATTTCCCGGCAGCATTATAGGAGGATTTGCAAATATATCCTCCATGATAGTCTTATGGCTTATAGCAACGGTTGTCCTTGGGAGGGGCTTTTGCAGCTGGGGCTGCTTTTACGGAGGTTGGGATGATGGTTTTTCAAGAATCAGAAAAAGGCCGGTAATTAAAAAGATAAGCGAGTTATGGAAATGGATGCCGTTTGCAGTACTCATAATGGTTATGTTAACTGCGGCTCTGTCAATGATGCCAACCTATTGTTCCTGGATCTGCCCTTTTAAGGCTGTTACCGAATTTGAACAGGTTACCTCCGTAGAGTCTGCCACTAAAGCCGGAATATTTCTGTCTATTTTCGGAGGATTAGTTGTTGTCTTGCCTGTAATGACAAGAAAAAGAACTCAATGCAGCTATTTATGCCCTCTTGGCGCTATCAATTCCCTCTCAAACAAAATCACGCCTTTCACAGTAAAAATTGACAAAACTGCATGTAATGAGTGTTTTAAATGTGTCGAAACATGTCCTTTGTTCGCCCTTACTCGTGAAGATATTAAAGAAGGAAAGGTATCATTGTTTTGCAGCAAATGCGGAAAATGTGTAGATGCCTGCTCGCGGAAGGCAATTCATTATGGCATCAGGGGCATACCTGCCGGAACCCTGAAGTATTTTTCGAGAAATTTATTCCTGTTTGTTTCATTCCTTTTTATGTCAATGTTTTCTGCCGGTTCTATAATAAATACCTTCCACGGTTTATTAAAACTCATCTTTTAAATAAGTAAGCAAAATGAAAAAAGTAAAGATAATTGCAGGTATTTCCTGGGCGTTTCTTGGTCTCATTCTGATAATCATCTTATTCCCCGGGTTAAACTCTTTCTCGGTTTCAGTCTCAAAACTTCCCTTCATGAAGCTTAATCCAATATATTCAGGTGGTGATATTGCCAGGCAAATGATTACAGCCAATTGCACTTTGGATATACATAAACCTGTTTTCAATGGGTTTTTAAAAGAAAAGAGCACGGGCTTTGTTCAGATGGACTGGCACGGAACCCTTCCGGAGACGATCAAAGACTCTGTTGATTTCGATGGTGATGGGAAAATAGATTTTAATATTTTGATAAACAGGAAAGACCCGATAACAGATATTGAACCTTTTAATAATAAGGTGAAAAAGGTCCTTATATCAACCCCTACATCCTACGGATGGGCCGTAAGAGTAGGACTGGATAAGAATTGAAACATCTTTATCTTAATAAATTATTTAATATGAGTCTATTGATGTATTTATCATTTGCATTTGCCTTATCAGAGTTCATGTTAATGTTGTTCAAGCATTCAGGGACAAAGACTGCTAAAACAAGGAGAGACCAGGGTTCAATGATCTTTATCTGGACCATGATTACTTTAGGATTTACCGGCGGATTCATTCTGGCAAAATATAACTCCTGGAATATTGTAAATTATATTATAACAGGAATAGGTTCAATATTAATTCTTGCAGGAATAATAATCAGGTGGCTTGCAATAATTCAACTGGGGAAATCATTCACTGTCGATGTTGCCATCACTGAGGCTGCCAGGCTTAAAAAAGACGGATTGTATAGAAAAATCAGGCATCCGAGCTATCTGGGATTGGTACTTATAATCATAGGATTTTCTTTAACAATGAATAGTTTTTATTCAGTTATTGTATTTATTTTGCCGGTGGGGTTTGCTATTATATACAGGATAAAAGTTGAAGAGAGCGTACTCCTGATTGAATTTGGTGATGACTATTCAGAGTACGCTGCCAAAACAAAAAAACTTATTCCGGGAATTTTCTGACCGGTTAAGATATCTGAGCCAAATCTGGTCTATTTTTCCTGTTCCTTGCTTAGGATAACCGATTCTTTCAACCTGAATGAGATTAAGATACTCACTATCATAAGTCCTATAAGAATAACCAGCGATCGGGTCATTGATCCCGTTGCCTGAGACTTAAGGCTGTCCATTCCAAATATGAAAGCAATACCTGATACCTGCCCCATTAAAAGAAGCATTCCGTTCGAAGTACCTTCCGAAGCCGGAAAGGTTATTTCCGCTCCATACTGAAATCCGATAGGTCCTGAACTCAGGAGAAAAAATCCCAGTACTGTTCCCGAGAAAAGAAGAAGCCAATAACTGGTGGCAAAGGTGATACCGATGAGACCAATTGTTGCACCGGCAAGTGCTACAATAATAAAAGGCGTTCTCTTTTTGTAATAGTCCGACAGAAGAGGAATAATAAGAGCGCCAACAATCCCTCCGACAATCATTAACCCTCCTGTGATTCCGGCCTGTGTAGCAGTGAATCCCCTCGGTCTCATAATGTCTTCAATCCAGGTAGTTACAGCATTGAAAACTCCAAGGCCGATAAAAAAGATAACCATCAACCAGAGAAAATCCCTGGTTCGGAGTGTTTGCTTGAATCCATCAAAAACAAGCGATCGTTCCTCCTGATCTGGCCTGCATGGTGCTGTCGGTGGTGCCTCTTTCATTACCACAAGAAAGACAAAAGCAGTGATGATCGATATAATTCCATAAATGCTAAGCATTCCGTTTATTCCTGATCCGATAATAAGGTATGGTGTAAGAGTCATTCCTCCTAAAATTCCTATATACATTGATAGTGTTCCGAGGCCGGCAGCTGTTGCGCGTTCCTCAATAGGAAACCAGCGGGCAGCCAGTTTGGTAATAGCATTAAGAATGAAAGGCTGACCGATTGCTATGCCGATTTGTGCAAAAAGCAACATGTTGTAATCTGTACCTGCAAATCCGCGAAGTAACCCAAAAATGCCTGTAAATACAGCGCCGATACCAACTCCTATCCGTATTCCAAATTTATCTATTGCCCAGGAGGCAGGAATTGAGACAATTATGTAAACGATCATGAAACACATTGAAAGGATTCCGATCTTCAGGTCAGAAACACCGTAGTATCTTGTCGCATCTCCGGTAATAGGCGCAAATGTAATCCACAATAGCTGGTTAACCGCAGCCATTAACATATAAATAACGAGCATTATCCAACGCGCACCGTAGACTTTAAAACTTGATTTTGGCATAGCGAAATAATTTGAACAAATATAATTTTATTAATCAGGCGTGCAAGCTGATTTTCGCAGAAACTCTGAAAAAACTATTGAGGCAGCCATTCCAACATTTAATGAATCAATTCCCTGCCTGGCATTATTGAATTTAGGAATTCTTATCTTTTCTGTAATAAAAGGGATCAGGTCTTTTGAAATACCCTTTGATTCATTCCCCAGCAAAATAAAACCCTTTTTATCAAGCTTGTGGTCATAGATCGATTCGCCTTCAAGCAAAGCACCGAAAACTGGTATACCATATCCGGCTGCTGAAATAAAAAGTCCCTTGAGATCACAATAATATATATTTACATGCAAAAGAGCGCCCATACTCGACTGTATCACCTTTGGGTTATAAACATCCACACAATCCTGGGAACAAACTATGTTCTTAATACCGAACCAGGCAGCGGCCCTGATAATTGTGCCCATATTGCCCGGATCCTGGACAAAATCAAGGACTGCACAAATTTCTTTAATTATCTCTGAAATAATCATTTCAGGTTCGGGCATATGAACAACTGCCAGAGCATTATGGGGTGTTTTGAGAGTGCTTAATAGTTTGAGTTCATCATAACTTACCTTTTCAATAGTGTCGACGTGCGCTATAAGATCAGGGCTGATATTATTCAGAAACTCAGGTTTGCCAAGTATCATCTTTATCGGAATTCCTGCGTTCAGGAACTCTTTAACTAGCTTATCTCCTTCAATTACAAACAATCTCTCTTTATCCCTTACCTTTTTATTCTGAAGAGATTTGAGGAATTTGATTCTGGCTTTACTGATCATTTTTTTCTTTTAAACTCAATTGTGCTGACAGCAAAAATAAAGAAAAATTGACTATAACTATAAAGAATGCATTAAGTAGGCCCCCTGTCCACAAGAGCGGGACTAATACTCTGATTTTATTTCATGATGGGACTGAAGGATTGCCGCGCCCTCCTGCGTCGGGCTCGCAATGACAGTACAAGAAATGTTAATACTGAATGGGAGAAGAACACAAGTTAATAGAATACCCTGTCATTGCGAGGAGCAAAGCGACGAAGCAATCTCATGATCCAAGTTGGTTTCTGATAAAAGTTAACCTCCTTTAGTGGGGAAGCGGGGCAAACATAATCATTTGGGTTGTTGGTTTATTTAACTTTCAGTTCAGATTATTATTGATATATTTGAGTTTATGTTTTAAGGGAAGTTTTGAAAAAATCCAACAAATATATATTTCTGCGTCAACAAGGATTCTGTATTTATACCATCCTTCTATTTCTTTTTATAACATCTTGTAATTCAACGAAATATGTACCTGCAGGTGAAAGCCTTTTAAATGAGAATCATATTAATATAAACAAGGAAAGTGTAAAGAAATCCGACCTTATACCTTACATTAAACAAACTCCGAACAAAAGGATTTTTGGATCAAGGTTTTATCTTGGATTGTATAATCTATCCAACATAAACAAGGAAAAATGGCCGCATAACTGGTTAAGAAAGATCGGAGAAGAGCCGGTAATATACGATGCTGAAGCCAAAAACAAAACAAATGACCAGATGAAGTCATATCTTGCTTCGAAGGGTTATTTTGACGGACAGGTGACCGATTCAGTTGTTACTCATAACCGGAAATCTGATGTTTTTTATAAAGTTGATCTTCTGCGGCCTTACACTATCCGCAAACTTACATATGAAGTCGCAGATACTAATATCAGAAAACTCTGTTACTTTGATTCCGTGAACTGCGTTATTGTCAGAGGAAAACCTTACGATGTAGATGTTTTGCAGGCAGAGCGAACCCGGTTTGAACGTTTTATCAGGGACCATGGTTTTTACGGATTCTCAAATGATTATATCTCTTTCAAAATTGACAGCACTGTAGGGAACAGACAGGTCGATATAAGATATATTGTGCGGAATTTCAGCAGACTGGATCAGGATAACACGATAACCAATGGTCCTTTTGCAGTTTATTCAGTCAAGAATGTTTACATATATCCCGATTATGTACCTCAAGAAGCACTTGAAGGAGGTGATGCATATTTAAAGAGCCTTGATACAACTTATTATAGGGGTTATTATTTTGTTACTTCAAAGAAGTTCCATGAAGTGAAATATGACCTGATCATTCAGTCGCTCTATCTGAAGCCAGGATCGGTTTATAATGTCAGCAGTACAGAACAGACTCAGGCCCACATCCTTGGGCTTAAGGTATACCGGCTTGTCAACATATTCTATAATGATGCAATAGAGAATGAAAGCCTGCAGGGGATGGAACTGAAGCTCGATTGTAATATACAGCTTACGCTTCTGAGTCAGCAGTCTTATAAAACCGAACTTGAAGGAACAAATTCGGCGGGAAACATCGGAGGTGCTGTGAACCTGATATATCAGCATAAAAATCTGTTTCACGGAGCAGAACTGTTCAGTACAAAACTAAAAGGAGCCTATGCTGCTTATTCTCAAGCGAATTCAAAACTGTCGAGCACTCAGGAATATGGGTTGGAGACCAGTCTCAGGCTGCCCGAATTTGTGGTTCCTTTCATCAAAACGGAGAACTTCATAAAAAAGTACAATCCTTCGACCACACTGCTTGCATCGTATGATTATCAGAGTTTGCCCTTTTACACAAGAACGGTTGCCAATGCAAGCTTTGGTTATGACTGGAAAGCAGGGTCAAGGTTCTACCAGGAGCATATTGTTAATCCGCTTCAGTTAAGTCTTGTTAATGTGCCACATCTGGATCCTGTATATAAGGCCACAATATTGTCCTCCTCGTATCTTGCGCACAGCTATGATGCCGTTTTAATATTTGGAGGGGGCTATTCATTTATATTCAATAACCAGAAAGTCAAAAATTCGCATGACTATTGGTTTATCAGGGTGAATGCTGAAGCAGCGGGGAATTTTCTTTCGGCTATTTATAAAATATCGGGTGCTAAAAAGACCAAACCGGTTGAAATAGATACTACAGCATCGCAGGATACCACTAATGCCTACCGTCTGCTGGGGCAGCCATTTGCCCAATATGTCAAGGCCGATATTGATCTAAGGTATAATTATAAATTTAATGAGGTAAGCTCCATAGCATATCGCGGATTCTTTGGCATCTGCATACCATACGGCAACTCAAAGGCAATACCATTCGAAAAGCAGTATTTCAGCGGTGGCGCTAATGATATCAGAGCCTGGCAGGTAAGATCTCTGGGCCCGGGTTCCTATGCTGACCCATCAAAGCTACTTAATGAGACAGGAGATATCAAGCTGGAGGCAAACGCGGAGTACCGTTTTAAACTATTCTGGATAATCGAGGGCGCAACATTCTTAGATGCCGGGAATATCTGGAGTTATAAATATGACTCCTCCAGACCTGGATCCCAGTTCAGGTTTAATCAATTTTATAAGGATATTGCTTTAGGTACCGGAACGGGATTCAGATTCGATCTTAAATATGTTATCGCAAGGGTGGATATCGGGATGAAATTGCGCGATCCATTGCTTCATGATGCTCAGTTTACAGAAAGGTCGCATTGGGTCTTCCTGAACGGACCCTACCGGAGAAAAGATTTTGCTATAGTTTTAGGGATCGGATACCCATTCTGATTAAATAAGACGGAAGCCTGAAGTCGGTGGACCAAAGTATGAAGATCCAGGATTTTATTTACTTCGGACTGCCGTCTTCGGACTTCAGGCTAAAAAAATCACCTGTAATTTCCTTATTTTCCCCGGAATTTCTTAAATTGCATATGTCTCTTGCATTTTTGTAATAATGAGTTTAAACAATCGGCCAATTAAGAACTGGTTTGGCTTTACCCGGCGGGAAAGAAGGTCAACTTTCATTATGCTTTTAATTATAAGCCTGATACTTGGATTAAGATATACAATACCCGACAGCCGGATTGGCATTGAAGATATTACTGGCACCGAATCGTGGGTGGAAAAACAGTCTGAACTTTCCGGGATGGACAGTACATTCACAGGGGAGCTATTTGCATTTGATCCTAATATCGTATCATATAGTGCACTTATGAAACTCGGATTAGGAGCTAAAGAATCCAATACATTAATTAATTACAGGAGGAAAGGCGGAAAATTCAGACTACCTTCAGATATTAAAAAAGTATACGGCATCGAAGAAAAAAAAGCTGAAAAGCTTATACCATATATTGAAATCAGTCAGGATACTTTAAGAAAGGTCAGCCGGTTGCAGATCAGACAAAGCGCGAAATATGATATTAATGTAAGTGATTCTGCAACCCTTGTCAAACTTCCGGGTATTGGCCCTGTATTATCCGGAAGGATCATCAGGTACCGTAGGCTACTGGGAGGTTATGCTACCATTGATCAGTTAAAAGAAGTTTATGGGTTAAAGGTGGAAACATATGATATCATTAAAGACAGGGTTTTTGCAGATTCGTCGGTAATTATAAGAATAAATATTAACTCGGCAGGTTACAAGGAGTTATCGCATATCCATTATTTTGAAAAATATGAAATCTCTGCAATTCTTAAGTTCAGGGAACTGAAAGACAGAATTTCCGGTATTTCTGATCTAACTGAAAATAAATTGATTACAACTGAGAAAGCTAAGAAAGTGAGACCCTATCTAAAGTACGATGAATAGAATTTATTTGATGTACTAATTACCAAAATTTCACTACACATATCCCCTTTGAAGGGGGAATTATTTTGCGGTTTTATTTGTAACCAGGGGTAAACTCGTAATTTTATCGAAATAAATCTGGCAAATAAGTTCACGATATAATCTTCGGAGGTCAAAAATTAGGTGTAAATTATAAATTATTTTCTCAAATGTTTTGAAAAGACTATTTCTATTTCTAACTTTGCGCCTCGTTTAAAAACTGAAATATTAATTATGATCATTGTCCCATTAAAAGAAGGCGAAAACATTGAGAGAGCTTTAAAGAAGTTCAAGAGAAAATTTGAAAAGACAGGTGTGATCCGCGAATTGCGCTCACGTCAGGCTTTCATTAAACCTTCAGTACGCCGGAGAGAAGAAATNNTAAGGAATCGTTCTTACAATATCTTCAAATCGAAAAACGGTATTCACTGCATACCGTCAGGTCATATTTAAACGACCTGGACCAGTTTTACATGTTTTTAGGTTCACTAGGACTTCCGGAAGACCCGGTTGCAGTTACATCGCACGATATAAGGGCATGGATCGTCAGTATGCTCGAAAATAACTATTCAACAATTAGTGTTCATAGGAAAATTTCATGCCTAAGGGTATTTTACCGTTATCTGAGAAAAGAGGGAATAATTAAAGGTGATCCTCTTGAAAAGGTAGTCTTGCCAAAAAGGAAAAAGACTCTCCCGGTTTTCATTGGAGAAGAGGCCCTCGCTAATTTACTCGATAATTTTAGTTTTGGTGATGGATTTGCAGGCATAAGAAACCGGACGATCATAGAGCTTCTTTATTCCACAGGGATGAGACGGTCGGAACTAATCGGTCTGAGGGATAATGATCTGGATTTGACTGAAGGGTCTCTGAAGGTAACCGGGAAAAGAAATAAACAGAGAATAATTCCCATGATGAAGCCCCTTATTAAACGATTGGAGGAGTATATAAAAGTCAGGAATGAAAATGTTGCAACAGTGAACAACGGGTGGTTTTTTATTACTGATAAGGGGAACAAGTTGTACGATAAATATGTTTATAATACAGTAAATAAATATCTGGCTATGGTAACCACAATCGAAAAGAAAAGCCCTCATATTCTGCGACATACTTTTGCAACACATATGCTGAACAGGGGAGCTGATTTGAATTCGATAAAAGAGCTGCTTGGACATGCAAATTTATCAGCTACGCAAATTTACACACACAACACCTTTGAAAAACTCAAAAAAGTATATAAACAGGCTCATCCAAGGGCTTAAACATTAATAAAAAATCAGGAGGTACTACTATGAACATTCAGATTCATTCAGTGCGGTTCGATGCCGACAAAAAGCTAATTGACTTTGTTCATCAGAAACTGGAAAAACTGACCCAGTTTGATGAAGAAATTGTTAATGCAGAAGTTTACCTTAGGCTTGACAAAGATCAGGAAGGTGAAAATAAAATTAGCGAAATTAAGCTGGAGTTACCGGG
>PMIJ01000012.1 GCA_003157015.1 Bacteroidales bacterium | reverse complement strand
TTTTTTAAGCTCGAAGTACAAGTTCAAACTGATGTAGGAACTGCTTTTTTGACTTTTCTTGAGTTATTTAAAGCATTATTTCTATTGGAACCTCTTCTTTTGTTTGGAGTTTTGAAGCAATTGGATACCAAAAGAAGAGAAATTGAAAATGTATTTTCTTTTGTCGGGTATGTAGACTCTCTCGTTTCTATATCATCCTTAAGGCATGGGCTTAAGTCTTTTTGCTTACCTCAAATTGAGAATAATCATAAAATTATTGATGCTACAGAAATATATCATCCGCTGATTATAAACTGTGTATCAAACTCAATTCAGGTTGATGGCAATTCAATTCTTTTAACCGGATCGAATATGTCTGGGAAGACATCCTTTATTCGAACAATTGGGCTTAATATAATAACTGGCCTAACAATAAACACATGCTTTGCCAAACAATTTTGTTTTCCCAGGTTGAAAATATTTTCAGCGATCAGATTAAGTGATAATTTAATGAATGATAAAAGCTACTATTTTGAGGAAGTACTTACGATTAAAGAAATGATTGAAAAAAGTCAGACCAAAGAATCAAACTTGTTTTTACTTGATGAGATTTTCAAAGGGACGAATACCATTGAGCGAATATCGGCTGGAAGAGCAGTTTTATCATATCTGAATAATAAAAGCAATATTGTTTTTGTATCCACGCATGATATTGAATTAGCTGAACTGCTAAAGGATACTTATAACCTGTACCATTTTAGTGAGCAGGTGGAGGATAAAACTGTTGATTTTGACTTTAAACTTAAGGAAGGAAAATTAAAAAACAGAAATGCAATCAAGATTCTTGAGATTAATGATTATCCTGAGCAGATAATAACTGAAGCAATAGAATTATCAAAAGAATTGGATAAAATCTATGTTGTAATTAAAGGTGGCTAAAAAACCAATATCATTCCTACAGGGACAGTTTTACACCGTAACTCAAAAAAAATACTCGGCGCCTAACTCGGACGGTTTAATTAATTGCCTTTTGCAACCCGGACAGTTTCATCATGACACGAAACGCTCGTCCATCTATCGAGACATTGCAATAACGCATGTCAACCCTGACACGGACGGCAACGAACTATATGGTTATATCAAAAGATATGTTTATATTTGTGCTGTTAAAATACTAAATATTATGAAAACAGCGGTTACGTATTTCAGAGTCAGCAGCAATAAACAGCAAGACGACAGACAATTAGAAGATGTTGAATCCTTTTGCAAGAAAGAAGGATATGAAATTGTACAAGTATTCAGGGAAAAAATATCAGGTACAATAAAGAAACGAGCTAAAGTATTGGAAATGTTACAATACATTGATGATAATAATATTAAATATTTAATTATCAGCGAAGTATCACGCTTAGGCAGACAAAATGAGATAATTACAATATTGGATGACTTAACAGCCAAAGGAGTTTGCACAATATTTTTAAAAGAGAATCTTTTTACATTAAATCCCGATGGCAGTACAAATCAAACAACAAGTTTATTGATTAACATTTTAGCAGGGATGGCAAAAAATGAGGTTGAAACGTTGGCATATAGAATTAAAAGCGGTAAAAATAATGGGGTAATTAATAAGGGGTATTTTGGTGGTGGTAAATACGTTTGTTATGGTTATCAGGTTATAGATAAAAAACTCGTAATTAATCCCCAAGAATCATTGATCGTAAAACAGGTTTTTGACTTATATCTCAAAGGTTGGGGCGGTGTGAAAATAAGTAATTATTTAAATGCAAAAGTTATCCCAACAAAAACAAATGCCAAATGGCAAAGAACAACAATACAAAGAATGATACGCAATACAATATATTGCGGTAAGCGAATTTGGGACAGTGAGACAATTGATACACCTGAACTGAGGATAATAGACGACATTATATATCAAAATGCTTTAGAACGCTTAAAAGAGGCAAAAAACAGGAATATGGAATATAATAAGTTACAAAAATATTTTTATCTGTTTGATAAGTCAATAATTAAATGTCAATGCGGAAAACATTATGCGGGAATTGGCAAGTATGATATATATAAATGTATTAGTGGCAAACATTCTAAAGGGTGTGGAAATCCTGTAATTCGACTGAGTTGGTTAGAGCAAACAATACAGCAATATTTAGCAAAAAACTGGATTAAATTAATATATGATAATACTGACTTATTGAATCAAAGCAAAGAACTTGAAACAGAATTGTTAATAGTTAAACAGGATAAACAAAAACAGTTAACAAAGTTAGATAGATATGCAGAAATGTATAGTGAAGATAGGATAACTAAAATACAATATAATCTTAAAGTTGAAACAACAGATAAGTTATTAGAAAAGATACAAGACAACATACAAAGCATACAGAAACGCATACAAACAAACAGAACAAGCCAGACAATATTAGTAAGAGCAGATTATAAACTGATTGATGGTAAATATAATTTAAACTTTACTAAGATTGACAAAGAAACAATACATAAGGTCATAAAGTCAATTAACGTATCAATGCTTGACGGTAATCAGTTTATTGATGTTATTTTAATCAATGGTAACACATTCACGTTATAGTTATACAATCATACATAACAATCATACA
>PMIJ01000149.1 GCA_003157015.1 Bacteroidales bacterium | reverse complement strand
CCAACTTATAGGGGGTTAAGACAAAACCCTGGTGTCCTGACCACAATTAGCCGGATAGATTAGATATTATATACCTGGCTAATCAACCAGTATTTGACTCCGGCTATTGGTTTTCAATTCTATTCCAAGGCAGTGAATAACAAATGCAGGTCTTATATCTATGTACAAATTTGACAATCAGAAACGGTTTTGGTTTAGTCTGTTGTGATTTTAATTGTTCTTTTCAAAGAAAAACTGGTCCCATCCCAGATTATTGCCTCCCTGGTAACCTTTTGCACTGACCTTATAAGTCAGTCCAGCAGGATTCAATTCAATCAGTATTGTAATATCAGCCGGCGCCACTTGTTTGTCCCTCATAATTAGATGTAGATCATCATTACCTGTTATTCCCTTGCTTTTAAGAGTGGAAGCAACTATGGCGTTGGCCATGGATGAGCTTATGGATATAAAATTGTCACGGCTGATCATGTTGGATGGAGCATTTGAAGTTACTTTGACTTCCAATAAATTGGCTTCAAAAGTGACAATGAATCCGTATTCCTCGAGAGTAAATTTACCATTTTCAATCTTAACGATATCCTTCAATAATTTCGTTTTCAATTCTGCCTGTCCAAAAGATTTTACTGATAAGAGAAGTATAATGCACATCGGAAGAATCAAACGGTTTAAAACTAGATTTTTCATTTGATTTGACATTAGTTTATTATTATAGAATGTTCCTTAATCAAAAGTAATGAATAATAAATGAAGCGCAAAAGCCTGGCTAATAGTCCACATTCAGTCGGGCAGATTATTGTTAACATTCATTAATAAAGAACAAATATTTACCCTGGGGTTTGGGTGGTCAATTTATTCCGGCCAATTAATAGACAAAGTCCTCTCCGGTTTCTGCTTTAGTCATACCATCTTCTTCTTGTTGAGTAACTACCACCACCACCGCCAAGAAGAAGAACAACACCTAAAATAAATCCCAACCAATATAACGAACCTGTATTATGTTCAGCATACAGTCCAATTTTCGCTCCCAACAATTTTGCAATCAATACAAAAGGGGAAATGAACCCATGAACAATACCATATAGGAAACCATATGCCTCATTGGTCATGCCAAGAGGAGCACATGATGTAACAAAAAACAGAACCAGTAATAATAATAATCCAATAAATATTCTATTTGTTTTCATCTAAATTGATTTTAAAATGTTTTTACTCGTTAAGTGATATAAACTTGAAGTATATGAAAAATGTTAAAATATTCATGTTAGGAGTTTTATCAAAATTATGATGGATAACCTAAAAAAAAGATCCCGGGATATTACAAAAAGGGGAAATTATTAAAGTTTATTATCTATTAATTGATTATAAAGATGAGCATCTTTATACTGAAAAGTGTTACAAAACTTTAGAAATAGATTACATATTTCACACCTCTCCCGAAACAATATGTTGAACCTGTAAATCAATTACATAGAGCACATTAGATAACTCTTTCTTATTCAGAGTCATTTATGTTGAGTCTTGTCTTTATCCATTATGGTTTGGACTGATTTGTTTAAAGAAAGAGAACTAAAAAGATGGATCAAAAAAGAATGGTCTTAAGTACCAGTAACTATTACATAATGTGAAATCCGTCCATCTTTGACCACTTCTTAGTATGGTCAGATTTCACCGAACATACAATACCAAACAACAATTACAAACTCCGCCTTATCATGGTCAATATATTCTGGTCAGCAATGGTCAGGGGCACTGGCTTTTCCACTAAAGAAGATTATATTTTGAAATTTCTAATGCTTTTAATTGTACCAAAAGGCGTATCTAAAAGCGATGTTTCAAGAGTATATTTCCCTTTTTTCAGATCTGTATCAATACTAAAAGATAGTTTATCCTGACTATAAGCAGCAATAGTTATTTCTTTTGTTTTTTCCTGAACAACTGTTTCGTTAATTAATATCCTTAACCTGATTTTTCCTTTCCAGTCTTTATCAAGGTCATTTACAGCAATAATTGGAATGTTCATAGGAGTGCCTTTTTTTATTGTATCGTCCCAGAAATCAATCATTAATCCAATAGGAGAGAATGCATCACGTACATAATTATAAAATTCCGGTTCCCATTTCAGGTTCTTCAGATCAATCCAGTTGTCGCATGTCTGACCATCGGGCCTGTCATAACCAAGTCCTGTAAAATACATTACACCTGCAGCTTTTCTGTGGCAACGCCAGAATTCAGTTTCTGCAGCAATATATTGTGCGCATAATTCCCTACGATTTTGTGCAGTTGTGTTTTTACCCAAAATATTTTCAAAAAGTTGCCTGGTAAGTGTGGTAGGACGGCCGTCGCGATTTAACCAGAGCCATCCATATTCATTTATAATTACGGGAAATGTACCAGGATTTTTAATTGCATTGCCTTCGGGAATTATACTTGATTTGGCAATATCTTTTAATTTAAAATTGGCATCATAAAAATGATAGGGATGCGACTCAAAGATATCGCTCACGGAACGAAATGTACTGTAGCTGTTATCCCAGCTTCTGTCTGATAAGTCGAGCGTTCTGACTCTGGCAATTGCTGTATCTATATCGGGTTTAGACAATTGAGTTTCGTTGCTGGCGTCCCATATAACAACAGATGGATGGTTCCATCGCTCCTGCATCCATTCTTTGAACTCAATAGTCAACTCATCACTGTTTAAATTCTTTATCCAGGAGTTCCAGTTTGTACCTCCATACCAGATCGGAAATTCATCCTGGATCATAAATCCCTCTTCATCAGCAATATTATACCATTCTTCAGGCGGGAACCCTATACAATTCCGATAAGAATTCCAGTGCATATCCATTTTAAACTTCTGATGCATTTTGCGTACCCAGTCATAATCCCAGGGTAGATTTCCACACAAAGGATCTTCAAAAAAACGGTACATAGAAATGTTTGTACCTCTTAAAAAATATGATTTACCGTTAAGCACAGCACGATGAGTAACCGGATCAAAACGAAGTTCACGCATTCCAAAACGGGTATTGTAAGAATCACTGTTGGTATTTACTTCCAATGTATATAAAAAAGGTGTTTCGGGAGACCAGAATACACAATCCTTTATTGGTATATCAATGTTAATTATTTTTTCACTATTGGCCTTCAGTAATATTTTGTCAGTAGTGAATTCTCCGGCAACGATTCCGGATTTTAGCTCTTTGATAATAAAAGATATTTTGGAAGAGGCCGATTTGCTATTGTTATAAAGAATAGTCTGTACGCGGGCTGATTTTTTCTCAATGTCAGGCGCCACCTGAACATTCCGGATAAAAGGTGTTCCGCTTAAAATCAGATCAACATTATCGAAGATTCCGGATATGTAAAGTTTTTTTTCATAATCAAAACCATCCGGCATATTCTGGGGCAGAGAGTTCCTGCATGATCCCAGTGCAATAATTAATTCATTCTCCCCTTTATGAAGAGATTTTTTCAGGTCAAAATAGCCCGGCGTAAAACATGGTAAATGCTCCCCTATAAAAGTACCGTTCAGATATACTCTGGTGCCAAACATCGCTTTCCCAACTTTCAATAGAGCTATTTCAGGAATGTTTTGGGTTAGAGTGAAAGTGCGATGATACCAATAGGTTTCACGAAGACTATCCTGCTGATGATAAAATAAGTCAGGGTTTTTATCAATTGCTACTCTGTCAGCTACGGGTGGTGCTGCATTGATAAAAGCAGGTTGTGCCTGAGTGATCAGGCCCGGGACAGGAATTGCATGATCAAATTTTATTGGTATTACATCTTTTTTGCCATCGGTTATCTGCCATATTCCGTTGAGGGAAATTGTGTTTCTTTTATCAGCACTTTGTTTACATTCTACAAACACAATTGTGCTAAGTAACAAAATAAGGAAGAGAATACTTTTTTTCATAATTAATGGCTTATTTGAATACTTTACTAACCATGTTTAAAGATACATTATCATTAATGTCCGATGTATCAATATACGGATAATTGACTATTCTTAAACAATTATATAAGAATGGCGACAATTACCACCGAACTATTTTTAAATT
Source organism: Bacteroidales bacterium (assembly GCA_003157015.1). Lineage (GTDB taxonomy): Bacteria > Bacteroidota > Bacteroidia > Bacteroidales > VadinHA17 > LD21. The sequence goes on along the minus strand of PMIJ01000149.1, from coordinate 7,746 downwards.
TAAACAGATTATCATACAATCGATCAAGATCCTGACAATAAACAAAAGCAATGTTAATAAAAATTCATTGGGAGTAATAATTCAGAGTATCAGATCAAAAAGAGCTGAGCACAATTTTATTTTTGTCTAAAAATTAACCTTTAGCAACCGTTTCTTAGGTGAAGGTATTTATAATTAATAATTTTACTAGTCAGATACGGTTTACAAATCCGGCATTTGCAGTATATCACTAAACTACTGAAAATGGAACAAATTAAACTTTGGAAAATTGAGTCGGATGATGTAATAAAAATAAGTAAAGAATATCTTGATTATGAACATCGACTTGAAAAATGGCTAATCGAAGATATTTCAATACTATCTGAGAACTTAGCTGTACTTGGATGTCAGATAGTTTCGCCCTACGGTAAAAAGATAGATATTTTGGCTATCAATTCAAACGGTGAATTAGTTATCATTGAATTTAAACATAATAAACCTAATAGTGAAGTTATCACCCAATTACTTGATTCGGCTACCTGGATAAAAGAATTGTGCTATGATGAATTGACCAATATTTTAAATACATATGGGAAATCAAAGTACACAGATATTAAAGAATTTTTTGTTGCAACTTTTAATAATAATGCAGAAGAGATAGAATTAAATTCTGACCACCAGATGATTATTGTTGGCTCAGAAATAGATGAATCGACTGTCAGGATAATTAATTATTTAGCAAAAGAACCATTTTATCTAAGGATTAATGCTGTAAATTTCAATTATTATAGGGATTCTGATGGGCATGAGTTTTTAGCACAATCATTTGTTCTGCCTGATAATAACATATTAGGTGGAGGTGCAAGTAAGAGGAAGCGTGCAAAATCTGTAATAGATACTTTATTCGAATTAGGTAAACTTAAAGTTGGTCAAAAAGTATACTTAAAACCAGCGATAGATAAGGGATACTCAAAAGATAAGGTCAGTGCAACAATAGTAAATACAGACCAAAAATGTCTTCAAAGAGGGAGTGATGATAATTTATACACATTCAATGGACTTAGATTTATTATTACTGAAGAATTAGGATTAAAAAATGTACAAAAGTATTGGGAATTTGGAATCAGATATGATTGGGTGGTTGAAAATATGAAAAATCTGTCAGAATTACTTGATGAATAAAGTATAGACTTTGAAAAATCCTGTCAGAACACTTTATACTGGAGAACAACTGGCATGTATTTCCGGTTACAATTGAACATTTGAATTCCTACGAGCGCAATGGCTTCGCCGAGCTCTCCGCCAAGTGGCGGATCGTTTCTCCGTTGCTTGCTGCGAAGAGCTTCAATATTATTGCATTAAATCAATCGATACTTGTGTTTAAAAAAAACAAATTCGTTCGAGATAGAAATCCTTTGCATTTGTATTGTTTGATATCTTTACTTTAAAATATAGTAATTGTATTCAGGCATGAAAACAGCAATTGTTACTGGAGGCACAAGGGGCATTGGTGCTGGACTTGTAAGGGATTTTTTTCGATGTGGCTGGGATGTCGCATACTCAGGAACAACCGAGAAATCAACAGAAAAATCATTATTATCGCTTTCAGAACAATTTGATAAAGGAAACTATATCGCATTGAAATGTGATGTAACAAATGAGAAGGACCTGATTAATCTATGGGAAAATACCTTGAAAAGCTTTGGAAGGGTCGACATTTGGGTAAATAATGCAGGAACTACTAATGAACAGGCTCTATTTTATCAGATTTCGCCTGATGAATTCATGAAAATAATTGATATAAATATTAAGGGATTAATGCTCTCAGCATATGTTTCTTATAACAGGATGTTACTTCAGGGTTTTGGTGGTCAATTTGTTCCGGTCAAAAGAGGTCAAGGGCTCTGGTTTTTACAATAAATGGAATCCTGATCTTCCAGAATGGGATTGTTGCTCAAACGAAAAAAAGCCAAAACCACTCCAATTGTAATGAAATCTTCCAATTTTGGATGGTAAAGAATTATTTAAGAAAGGATACTCTGGCTCTTATAAAAGTTAGGGATGTTCTACTTCATCCATATGAGGACGACTTATTCCTTATTATGCTTACCTAAATAAAGAAAAAGAAGTGAAACAATTGTCAGAAGGAAGAAACTGTTAGCAACATAAAAATATTTTATTATCTCTGTATTGTGAACCAATCTCCCAAAAAACCCTTGAATTATTCCTATAATAACAAATGCGACTGCAATCGCTGAGGAAATCCATGCAATCCAGATTAATACTTTTATTAATGCTTTCATAAGTTTAAAATTTAAAATAAATACTTCTAAATAACCTATATCAAATATCAACAATAAATTCACACGAATCAATAAATCATTTTGAAATTATGAGAGTAAGTAATAATGGAGAGTGGAACTTGGATTCTCGTGAATAGGGGCTTCAAAATGATGAACAATTAACTGACCTTCTCCCAAGAATCCGGACTACTAGGACCAAGGGTATTGCCTTGTGATCTTATTGCTGTTCTGAGATGGTTCACCTCGACNNACCACTGAAAATCAACAGTGCTAGGTTCACTTACCCGGTTCCTCACAAGAGGGATTGGGGAAAGTGATTCATGTGAATGATTAAAACTGTAAATCGTTAAATATCAGTATAGATAATTATTGTAGCATTTTGAATCAATGAAGTGTAGTACAACGCTACAATAATACTTCAACTTCAATCTCAAATCTATTATAAATAGCACATTATATTATAGTTATGCAAATTGGCCTGATTCTTGAATATCTTCTTTGGTTATGAGATTAACTTGATCTGATCTCTAATAACTGAACTAAAGATAAATAAAATTGAATTTAGCTGTAATAAGATCTAACTTTTATATTATAAGGAATTTAAAAAATAAAAAATGAAACCCTCAGCCTTAAATTTTTTAAAAATAATCCTTTTAGCAGGGTTAATTCTCATTGATAATCCGATATCTTCTCAAAGCAAATTTGAAATATCCGGTGGATTTGGTTTTCCAGAATTTGCAGCATTAAAAGTGAAATATGGGAAAAATATTCAAATAGCTTTAAGCCAGTCATTTTGGCACGGGTACAAAGGTGCAATGATTATGGGGCCAACCGCAGCCGAAATTTATTACCATTTTTCAGGTAAATCCAGATTCATTGAACAACCAACATGGTATCTGCTTGGTGGTTTAGGTTTTTTTGGGGGAGGTGATGAAAAGGACGTTTATTTTTATCCGAGACTTGGCAAGACTTTTAACTTTTCAAAGAAAATAGGAATTAACCTTGATGCAGGAGCTTTTGTACCATTAAGTAAAGGCCTGAGAGATTTCTTTGATTCTTCTGTTTATCCATCAGGAAGTATTTGTTTTTTCATCAGACTATAATTGAAAATCACTCAAAAATGCAGACAATTATAGTTTTTTAAACAAGACTTTATGGTGTGTAATAACTCCCTAATTGGTCAAATGTATTTACCTTTATTAGATATGTTGAAAAATAGTTACTCAAAAAATTTAAAAAGAGGGCGACACTTGATGTGAAAGTCATAGTTTCCTTACGATTAGGGACTTTATTAATTCAATAAAGTCTTTTGTATAGTAATTAACCAACTTGATAAATGAAACTTGATTTTGATATTAAGATAGACTAACTTTACTTAAAATAAGTAAAAATGGAGCTTGACAAATGTTAACCAATAAGCACTTTCAGCAATGAAATCGTTTAGAATTTTAGCTATCCTGTACCTTATATCCGGTTTTTGTTTAGAGAGTACAAATGCACAGATACCTCATAAAATGAGTTATAATCTATTAAGCGAAAGTACGACTAAATCTCTTGGTAACTGGGACACTTCTTTTGGCCAGAAAAATGGCATATATTTATTCAGGATGACACGCTTGACATCACCCTGGGAAAATATAACAGAAATACCAAATTCTATTTTCCTTTCCACAAACAGAAATTACAATGATTTAATATATATACCAATTTTATTTATTGATAAGGGTGTCAGATTAACTGGTAAGTCTACATCCATGGCAGGTTCTGGGAATAGTATTACTTTCAATGGCAAATGGGAAAGCTTAACCGGGAAACCGATTATTGACACATCAAGGGTATATTATTCCCCTTTAAAAAGAACAAATAATCCCACTTTTTCTGATAATCACTTTTATCGTGCGACTGCAAACATCTTCAACTTTGTCATGAATACAAAGTACCCTTCCCTTAATGCGCCTAAATAAGTCAATAAAATGCTTTTTGTGACTATCCCGATAAAATGACCTGGAATCGATCAGAATCACCCAGAATCAAACTGGTTACATTTGGTGGTAATATAACAGGATCCATCTATTCTGAAAAAATAATAAAACCTCCTGCAGCCTAAAACTAAATGTAAAATCCTCCTTATCTGACCACTTCAAAATCCAACCTCCTTTGACGACCTCAAAAATCGATCTGAGTTCACCGAACATACAAAACAAGACAACAAATATTTAACTCTGGTTTAGAGTGGTCAGTTTGTTACGTACAGCTATTGTCCTGTTTTACGCAATTTTTAAATATAGGTTCTGAAACCCGCAATTAATGGGGGTTGATTTTTAAATTTGGGTGTTGCATGCTATATTTATGGCATGTTTTTGCGAAAATTAAAGAATCGATCTGGGAGTGTGTCAGTTCAAATTATATCCAAGAGTACTGGAAAGTATAAAGTTTTAAAGACAATCGGTAGCTCATCGGATGAGCAAGAAGTTCAAAAACTTGTTTATTTAGCCAATCAAGAAATAGAAAGAATTTCGCAACAATCCGGACTATTCATTTCAGAAAGTGATACAATTGTTGAGCAAGTTTTTTCCTCATTAAACAATGCGAGCATCAGAACGGTCGGACCAGAGATTATCTTCGGCAAAATTTGTGATAAGATTGGTTTTGGAGCGATACAAGAGGAACTTTTTCGACATTTGGTTTTGGCACGACTAGCGTTTCCTTTGAGCAAGTTAAAAACCATTGATTATTTGTATCGTTTTCAAGGTGTAATCCTTGATATCGACGGTGTCTACCGCTTTTTGGACAAGCTCAATAACCAACTTAAAAATCAAGTAGAACAAATAGCTTTTACACACACATTAAATATTTTGCAAGGGAATATCAGTATTGTATTTTATGATATGACAACGCTTTACTTTGAAGCAAGCGATGAGGATGATTTACGAAAAACAGGATTTAGTAAAGACGGCAAACATCAAAATCCACAAATATTTTTAGGGCTGCTTGTTGGTTTAGGTGGGTATGCTATTGGTTATGATGTTTTTGAAGGAAACATTTATGAAGGTCATACCCTGATTCCATTTATAGAAAAAATCAGTAAAAAATTTAATCTGGATAAACCGGTTATTGTAGCCGATACCGGACTATTATCAAACGAAACATTAAGGCCCTTAGAGAAATGGATTATCAATACATCATCGGGGCAAGGTTGAAAAATGAATCCGAAAAGATAAAGAAACAAATCCTGGAAAAGCAGCTCGGTGATGGACAAATCCTTTGTATAAAAACCCAAGCCAAAACGAGACTTATCGTAGCTTATGCCACAAATAGATCTATCAAAGATGAACACAACAGAAAAAGAGGCTTACAACGATTAGAAAAGCAGATCAAAGCCGGTAAACTGACCAAATCAAATATCAACAACAAAGGATACAATAAATACTTAAAATTAGTAGGCGATGTATCGGTTGAAATTAACTATGAGAAATTCAACAACGATAAATCATGGGATGGACTCAAGGGTTACAGAACAAACACGCAGCTCAGTGATAAACAAGTAATAGAAAACTACAAAAACCTATGGTACATCGAAAAAGCGTTTAGAATGTCAAAAACAGATCTACGAATACGTCCCATTTATCACAGACTCAGACACCGAATCGAAGCTCATATCTGCATATCCTTCACAGCTTATTGCATTTACAAAGAGTTAGAAAGAGTGCTTTACCAGGAGAAATCAAACCTATCCTTAAAAAAATCAGCAGATCTAACCCATAATATGTATCAGATAACCTATACATTACCTGAATCAAAACACACAAAATCTCAACTTCTCAGAATGGATGATGATCAAGCAGAACTATACCATATTATCAACAAAAACTTTTAGGGTGTTGCAACACTGAAAACAGGAGAGAGCAACCCGAGCACCTATTGCCTGGTTATATCAAAACTACAACATACCATTTTCTTCAAGCCATTTCCTCACTCTTGTAAATCGTCAGCCAAAACTTTACTGGTAAACTTTTGGCTGACGATTTACAAATCAGGTACATTGATTGTATAAAGTTATTGGATCATTTGGTTGTTGCCCAAGAAGGTAATTACTATAGTATGGGAGATGAAGGAATTGTATAGATCAATTCAAATAATATGTTTAACTTTAATATGAAGACGGACCGTTTAAAGTCAGACATAAGTATCGTAATAAATTGTATTCCAGAATGTTGTCAATACGGTACTATTCTGATTGACGGAACAGGGCATTAAATAGTGGTTGTGGGTTTAATTAAAAGAGCTATTAGGTGCTGGATTAATAAAATGACAACAGGATAGGATAACTCATTATTTGGCCAATCAGGATTATTTTTAGAACATATATAACAGTCAGGTGGTAATTAAATAATTACGTTACAAAAAGGATTAATAGCATAACATAAATATTTGTAAAAATTGATTACAATGAAAACACTTCTACAATTGATTTTATTATTGGTTTTGATATCTCCTATTACAGTAATATCTCAGCAGATATCTCAACCAGATTCATTACTTAATAAACTGAACGGTAAATGGGTGCTTAATGGTACAATTGCCGGACAAGAGACTATACATGAGATTGATGCAAAAAGAGTGCTTAATGGACAATATGTTCAATTAAAAGAAGTCTCAAGAGAAAAAGATGAAAAAGGAAACCCACTTTACGAAGCAGTTATATATATTTGTTGGCAGGAGGCAAAAAAACAATATTTCTGCCTTTGGTTAGATAATACAAGCAATGAAGGAATTTCTAACCAAGTAATAGGGTGTGCAAAGCAAAATGGAGATAAAATAGAGATGGTATTTAAATTTAGTGATGCAAATCAATTTCACACTACATTTTTATATGACAGAGAAACGAACACATGGCAATGGCTTATGGATGGGGAGGAAAACGGGAAATTACAACCTTTTGCAAGAGTGAAACTGACAAAGAACTAAGTAAGCATTCAAAGAATTTACAGACAAATATATTGAAAGATAATAAAAACATGGCCTAACAACAGCTCATACACCATGTGGGTTTCATCTTTATGTAAGTAATATCACTCGCCTGTAAGTATTGTGCTGGTGGACAGGTTTCAGGCACGCACTCACACACAGGCTTATAGCGGCGAACGTTCGGTTTCATAGCATCAAGTCACCGGACTTATTACTTTTAAGCTAACCTACCCTGACTCGTAAATTTCATCAACTTAGCGGGACTTGGTACCGTTAAGACTATTTCATCTTGACCCAATTCTTATCGTCTACCAACCGGGACTGGCAAAAACATGGCACCTCGACACAATAGGCAACTCACTATTCCGCCGAGCCATAACCCGCAAACAAAAAAGTTCTTAAGCCAATTCCAAAATTGATTTAAATACAGAAGTTGGGCGCGTTTGAAACACGCCCTAACAGATATATTATTTCATTAGTGTCCACTAAAAATTAA
>PMIJ01000037.1:3456-6334 GCA_003157015.1 Bacteroidales bacterium | reverse complement strand
GTGGTTTTACAGCCACCGGTTCTGCAAGCCCTATTACAGTTTCAGGGCTTACTAATGGTACTGCATATACCTTCACTGTAGTTGCCACTAATGCAAATGGTAACAGTTCACCAAGCTCTGCTTCAAATTCAGTGACACCTTCAGCAACTGTAACCGACATAGACGGAAATATATATAATACCGTAACTATTGGCTCCCAGGTTTGGATGAATGAAAATCTAAAAACTACCAAATATAATGATGGGACCAGTATACCTTTGGTCACAGATAGCACTCAATGGGGAGCACTATCCACACCTGGTTACTGCTGGCATAATAACGATCCAGCTACCTATGCTAATTACGGCGCTTTGTATAACTGGTATACAGTGGATTCAGGAAGCAATGGTGGTAAAAATGTATGCCCTATAGGATGGCATGTTCCTACAGATGCAGAGTGGACAACTTTAACCGACTACCTTACTTCAAATGGATATGGTTATGGGGGAAGTGGAAACGACATTGCTAAATCTATGGCAGCCAAATCTGGATGGAGTACATCAACAATAGCAGGCGCTGTTGGTAATGATCAAGCCAGTAATAATAGTAGCGGTTTTACAGGTATTCCAATAGGCGATCGTGCATACTTTGGTCCATTTAGTAATAATAATGAGGCTTGTACCTGGTGGGGATCTAACTACAATACTGATAATGCATATTTCCACAGTATAAATTACAATTCAGGCATGGTAACCACAAATTACTTCAATAAACGAAGCGGCTTTCAAGTTCGATGTTTAAAGAATTATTGAGCATTTTAAAATAACTTATACCAGCCCTCGGAAATCAGCTCCGGGGGCTTTTTATACTAATAGATTAAAGGCGTTCGGGTTGCTCTCTTTATCCATCCATCTGAGTAAATCTTGTTTGGATGGATTAAAATTTGAAAAAATTAATAGCGATTTAATTTTTCTGGTGTAAATTTGATAAAATACTAAGTTGTTACTGTACTATCATAATTGCTAATTTATGAACAAACAAAAACTTATTTGTAAATCGTCAGCCAAAAGTTTACCAGTAAAGTTTTAAATTTAAGGTGTGGTTTTTAAATTAATGTAAAACAATTTAACCACACTAAAATGGAAGAAAAGAACAAAAAACAGAATGCCGATCAGGTAGTAAAAGAGATCAAAAGACGGACCCGCCGAACATTTACTGCAGAAGAGAAAATCAAGATTGTACTGGAGGCTTTGCGTGGAGAAGATACCATAGCAGCGATCTGCTGTAAATATGCTATTCACTCAAACAATTATTTCAAGTGGAGCAAGGAGTTTATTGAAGCCGGGAAACGAAGGTTAAGCGGCGACACCTTACGTGAAGCGACCCGTGATGAAGTTACAGATCTCCGCAAGATGAATGACTTGCTCAAGCGGGAACTCGGTGAATTATACGTTGAAAACAAGGAATTAAAAAAAACCTTGACTGGGTTAGAGTCCGAGGAATTGTAAAAAGCAAGCGGTATATGCGATTTACCCAGAGCGAGAAATATGAGATTATAAAGCTTGTAGATGGTTCTGATTTAAGTGCCAATCACATTGAAGGAACTGGGAATTTATAAGCGCACCTTCTATAACTGGTACAAGCGGTATCTTGAGAGTGGGTATGACGGTCTGGCCAAAAAAGCCATAGGGCGTCATCAGACTTGGAATAAGATACCTCCTGAGCAACAGACAGAAGTAGTTGAAGAAGCATTGGAGCACGAAGAGCTTTCATCCAGGGAACTGGCCTATCATATCATTGACAATCACAAATGGTATATATCCGAGAGCAGTGTATACCGTATCCTCAAAAGAGCCGGACTGATAACATCGCCTGCGCACATTGTCATGAGTGCAGCAAATGAGTTTGAGACCAAAACAAGACGAATAAATGAGATGTGGCAGACTGATTTTACCTACTTTAAAATAATTGGATGGGGTTGGTATTACTTATCTACAATCATTGATGACTACTCGAGGTTCATTATTACGTGGGATCTACGGGGGCAAATGACTTCAAAAGACGTAATGCCATCGGTAGATGAAGCCTTAAAATTTACAGGTCTTATTAAAGAGAATGCGCCAAAGCTACTATCTGACAACGGAAGCTGTTATATATCCGAGGAAATCAAAGGCTTCCTCAGAGGAAAAGGTATTAAACCAATAAACGGAAAACCATTGCATCCTCAGACACAAGGAAAGATCGAGCGATATCACCGGACAATGAAGAATGTTATCAAACTAGATAATTATTATTCTCCCGGGGACCTTATTAAAGCTATCGCTGAGTTCGTAAAATACTATAATTATGAAAGATATCATGAGTCTCTTCGGAATCTGACTCCGGCAGATGTTTACTTTGGACGTGACAAAAAAATACTTAAAGAAAGGAGCAAAATCAAAGAAAAAACATTACAGGAAAGACGTAAAAAATTATATCGTTAGGAAACTCGAATTGGATTATGAAAATTTTTAAAATATCTTTATGGAGTCACACCTTGATTTATGACATTAAACGGTGCAAATTGGTTTGAAGACATACAGTATTCCTATGTTAAATACAACTAAAATTCATGTAGATGCGATAGTAAAATATTGCGTAGGACAGAGATAATTCTACAATTGCCCACCTAACAAATTTCTTAATATCAGATGATAAAATTTTTCCGAAAATACCATAAATGGCTTGGAGTGATATTTGCCCTTATAATATTGAGTTACGTTTTTTCAGGAATAATACTTAATCACCGCAATACATTATCATTTATTGATGTTAATAGAAAACTACTTCCAAAAGAATACAGATACCAAAATTGGAACAATGCTGCCGTAAAATCGACCTTAAAAATCTCTTCCGACAG
>PMIJ01000037.1:0-3394 GCA_003157015.1 Bacteroidales bacterium | reverse complement strand
ATATTATTCAAAAACAAGATACCATATTTGTTTTGACACGTTCTTTTTTATTAAAGACAACCGATCTTAACAATTTTACTATTATTCAACTTCCTCCTCCCGAAAATTATGATAATAAAGTAGGACTTTTTAAGACCTTATGGATTATTCATAGCGGTGAAATATATGGTAAGACAGGTAAATTGATTGTTGATTTTGCAGCTCTTGTTTTTGCTTTTCTTACAATAACTGGTTTCATGGTTTTTGTAAACAGAATCATCTTAAAGAAGAATAATAAACCTGCCGAAGGAAAAGTAAAATTAAAGGACTCTAACCGATGGAATATTAAATGGCACAATAAATTAGGTTGGATTACATTAATTATTCTGCTTTTAAATACTACAACAGGAATGTTTCTGCGACCTCCACTCTTAGCATTTATTGGTAATGCCAGAGTTGGAAAGATACCTCATACCGAGCTTGCAACTCCAAACCCATGGTTTGACCTGTTACGCAGGATTTATTACGATCAGGATATCGACAGATTTATAGTATCTACAATGGAAGGTTTTTATTATTCTGACGATAATTTTAAAACTGAACTTAAACACTTTAAATTTCAACCTCCTGCAAGTATCATGGGTGTAACAGTTTTTGAAAAAATTGAGGGAAATACATATCTTGTCGGCTCATTTGAAGGGCTGTTTACATGGAACTCACAGACAGGAGAAGTTTCCGATTACATTAAAAAACAGCAATATACTCCCCCTTCTCGCAACGGTCGGCCAATCGGCGATTTTTTAGTTTCCGGATTTACCCGTGATTATAAAAATCAGGAATTTGTTTTCGATTACGATAAGGGAGCTATCAATATCAATGGATTGCAAAGATTTGCACCTTTCCCGGAAAACATAATCAGGGATACGCCTATGTCGCTATGGAATGTGGCCTTAGAAATTCATACGGGACGAATATACCAGTCAATAATTGGCGATTTTTATGTACTGATCGTTCCACTAACCGGCCTTGTTGTTCTATTTATACTAATTTCGGGTTTAATAGTGTGGTTTAAAATGAAAAGAAATCACATTAATTAAAAGGACACATTTAAAAAAGGCCAGTTAATTCCAGCCTTTTTCCTTGTACTTAATCAGATTCCTTTGGGGCTAAGAGTCTAAATGTCATTCATTTCTTTTAAAATACTTTCAATGTCCTCAATACAACTACCACAAACGGTACCCGCTGTTGTTTCTTCCTGAACTTGTTCAACCGTGGATAGACTTTTCTCTCTGATTGCTTTCACAATAGTACTTTTGTAAATTTCATTACAATTACAAATTATAATATCATCTGGCATAATTTAAGAATTTAATTTATTCCAAATATTTTCATGTCTTCTTCAACGGTTGTAATGGTTTGAATTCCAAATTTTTCTTTGGCAACTGCCAACACATTTGGAGTGAAGAAACCCGGGAGAGTCGGTCCAATGTGAGCATTCTTAATGCCAAGATATAATAATGCTAAATGCACGATAATTGCCTTCTGTTCATACCAGGCAATATTAAAAACTATAGGTAGCTCATTTATATCCTTTAATTTCAGAACTTCTTTCAACTTCATAGCAACTACTGCCCAGGAGTATGAATCATTACATTGTCCTGCATCTAATACCCTTGGTATACCATTGATGTCGCCCAAATTAAGTTTGTTATAGCGATATTTTGCACAGCCGGATGTAAGAATAACAGTATCTTTTGGCAAGTTTTTAGCAAATTCAGTGTAATATTCACGTGTTTTTTGTCTTGCATCACAACCTGACATTACAACTAATTTCTTAATAGCCCCTGAGTTTACCGCCTCCAGAATTTTGTCGGCAAGTTGCAAAACCTGATTGTGCGCGAATCCAATAGTTATCTCGCCGGTTTCAATTTCAACAGGTGCAGGACATTTTTTTGCTAACTCTATAATTTCTGAGAAATCCTTCTGTCCATTTGTCAGTTTTTTGGTTAAATGTTTCCATTCGGGCATTCCGGTTGCTCCAGTGGTGAAAATCCTCTCATTATAAGTTGTTGCTTTACGCGGGGGTACTAAACAGTTTGTAGTGAATAGCACGGGTCCATTGAATTTCTCAAAGTCATCAAGTTGTTGATGCCATGCGCCACCAAAGTTTCCTACAAGGTGTTTGTATTTTTTAAATGAGGGATAAGCATGAGAAGGCAGCATTTCTGAATGCGTGTATATGTCAATGCCTTTCCCTTCAGTTTGAATTAAAAGTTGTTCCAGGTCTTTTAAGTCGTGTCCGCTTACTAATATGCCAGGATTTCTTCCGACTCCAATGTTAACCTTTGATATTTCAGGGTTCCCGTATGTTGAAGTATTGGCTTTGTCGAGAAGTGCCATTACTTTAACTCCGTATTCACCTGTTCTAAAAACCCAGTCAAGCATAGTATTTATATCTTGCTCTTTAGTGGTCATCACTAGTCCTTCCTGGATGAAGTTAAATATATCATCTTGTTCGTATCCCAAATTGAAGGCGTGTTCTGTATATGCTGCCATACCTTTTAACCCAAAGGTTACATACTGCTTTAACGAACGAATGTCTTCATTACTGTCAGTTGAAAGAACTCCTACCTGAGATACTTTAGCTTCAAAATCCGAAATACCTGTACCTTTCCATTGTACTGAATCGTGAACGATATTAACTTTAATCTTACTTTTTAAATTATCTCTGTATTTCAGACATTCATTAATTGCTCCAATAATCGAATCATTATCGAAATTAGCATTGGTAATTGTCATAAAAAGAGCAGTAGTAATAAATTTACTTTCTTCATTTGTGTCAATTCCCTGTTTTCGGGCTTCAATGGCAATATACGAAAGTCCTTTACAAACATAAATCAACAAGTCTTGCATATTGGCAACTTCTTCGGTTTTTCCGCAAACTCCTTTAATTGTACAGCCGGTGTTTTTTGCTGTTTCCTGGCATTGATAACAAAACATACTCATATTTCTATTCTTATTTGTTTAAAATGTATTAATAATTAAACTGTGTTTATACTATCTAAAGTTTTTTTATGAGATCCATCTGATATTTTTCTTTAAGATCAGCAAGGGTTGTATTTGAAAGGATTTCGACTATTTTTGAACGTGCTTCCATCCAAGTATCATGCATAATACAAGGTTTATCAACAATACAACAACTGAAACCAAGAATACAAGTACATAATGTCTCGTATCCTTCCAGTGTATTAATCACTAAGGCGAGATTTATTTCTTTTAAATCTCTGGCAAAAACGAATCCTCCATTTCTACCTGATGTACTTTTTAAGAATCCATGTCTGGACAAATCAGTTAGCAAACGACGGAGGTAACGACGTGGTATATTTAATTGTTTGTGAAGGTATTCTGCCGAATA
>PMIJ01000024.1 GCA_003157015.1 Bacteroidales bacterium | reverse complement strand
TTTTGAGTATTCGTTTTTTCAATTCTGCAAATATAAAAATATTATTTGTTTAAATAGAAACACTTACATAATAAATTTTTTTTTTAGGTATTATTAATGCCTTAAATACAATGAAATAGATAAATGACTGCCAAAAACTGAGATAAATCCCGGCTAATTTAACAACTCCTTTAAAAATCACTAAAATATTGAACTATTGGATTTTAATCAAATAATCAATTCTTTGGTTGCTGAAAGGCGTTTTTTGCTTAACTTTACTATCCGGAATTTGAATTAATAATAAATATATAACTATATGTCAATCAATAAAGTTATACTTGTCGGCAATGTTGGAAAAGATCCGGTTGTACGGTATTTTGATAAGGGTGTCGCCAAAGCGACTTTTCCGCTTGCAACAAGTGAGACCTACACAAATCAACAGGGCGAGACCATAACCTCAACTGAATGGCATAATATAGTTTTATGGCGCGCCCTGGCTGAGGTAGCTGAGAAAACAATAAAAAAAGGTTCTCAGGTATATATTGTCGGGAAAATTAAAACCAGATCATATGTGGATAAAGATGGAATTAATAAATATATAACTGAAATTCTTGCAGATACACTCCTTTTGCTTGAGAAAAAACAAGCCCCAGGCTCATCCTCGCCACAAACGGACCGGCCAGTGAGTGAATCGCACGACAAAGGGATCGCTGGTCAGGGAGTGAATGAACCTTCTGCTTCATATCAACCAGCCAATGAGATAAGTAATAAGAATTGGCCTGACAAAAACAATACAGTAAACGAGGATTTTGGCACTGACATCAAACCGGGCGACTCACAAAATGAAGATGATCTGCCTTTTTAGATAGTTTTATTAATAATGACCAGTTGGAACCGGATTATCCCCTTTCTTACTTAATATTACTTTCAGGCATTGGCATAAAAACTCCTGATTTTAAAATAGTTATTGGCTTTTTAGTAATCCTGGTTCTTCTCCTGGGATCAGCCCTCATGTCTGCCTCTGAGGTGGCTTTTTTTTCTTTGGGACCTGAGGATCTGGAAAAACTTAAAACAAATAAAGATAAAAAATCAAAAACAGTCCTGAATTTATATGGCAATCCTGAAAAACTTCTCAGCACTGTGCTCGTTGCCAATAATACAATAAATATAGCAGTAGTTCTGCTGGCTGCATTTCTCAGCCTGAGAATATTTGATTTCAGTTCAGAACCGGTTTTAGGATTCATAATAAATGTTATAATAATAACTTTCGTGCTGCTATTTTTTGGTGAAGTGATGCCAAAGGTTTATGCTTCAAGAAATCATATTTCAATTGCTCTGTTCATGGCCTATCCACTGGTAATGCTGCAGAAGCTGTTTAAACCGGTTACTTCTCTGCTTATTTTCTCTTCTTCTTTCGTAAAAAAAAGATCTGGGACACAACGATCTAACATAAGTATGGATGATCTTTCGGATGCACTTGAACTTACGTCTGAAGATTTTACTGAAGACGAAAAAATATTAAAGGGAATAGTCAATTTCGGTAATATCAATGTAAGCGCTATCATGTGTCCACGCATTCATGTAACTGCAATCGATATAAAAAGCGGCTTTGATAAAATAGTTCCGGTGATAATAAGCTCAGGATTTTCTAGAATTCCTGTTTATTCAGGTTCCTTCGACTCCGTCAAAGGTATTTTATATGCGAAAGATGTTCTTCCTTATACCAACAATCCTGCCAATTTTAAATGGCAGGCTCTACTGCGTCCTCCTTATTTCGTACCTGAAACAAAAAAAATAAATGATCTTCTTAAAGAGTTTCAGACCAAGAAGATACATATGGCAGTGGTAATCGATGAGTATGGTGGCACATCCGGAATAATAACACTTGAAGACATACTTGAAGAAATTGTGGGTGAGATTACAGATGAAAGTGATGAAGATGAACTGTTATTTCGTAAACTTGATGAAAAGACATATATATTTGAAGCCAAAATCTTACTTAACGATTTCTGTAAGGTGGTCAATATTGAGGAGGAGCTTTTTGAAACAGTCAGAGGGGAATCTGAAACCCTTGGAGGACTAATTCTTGAACTGACAGGTGAAATACCTCAGAAAGACCAGGTAATTGAGTATGGGGATTTTGTATTCCGAATTGAATCAGCTGACAGAAGAAAAATAAAAGAAATACGTGTTGAAATAAACAGAACCGATGGTGGCGGAAAGAAAGACTAGAATCTTCGTGCTTTTGATCATGTTTTGTGCCCTTTACAGTTGCAGGCACATTCCCGTGCCAAAACCCAGGGGTCATTTCAGGATTGATCTTCCTGAACATAAATACATTCAATTCAATGGACTTCCTGGAAAAGATCATTACATTCCTTTATCATTTGAATACCCTGTTTATGGATATCTTGCTTTTCAGGAGGAGAAGGGTTCCGATCCGGGATGGTTCAACATCGGATTCCCTTCATATAAAGCCAAAATATATCTTACTTATAAGGATGTTAAGAATGATCTCGACAGTCTTCTTGATCAGAGCTATGATATTAATGTCAAATACCATGTATCAAAAGCTGATGCTATTAAAGAAAATGTAGTAAGCAATATTGATAACAAAGTATTTGGAGTAATATATGATCTGAAAGGGAATACTGCTTCGGCAGTTGAGTTTTATGTTACCGACAGTATCCGCCACTACCTGCGAGGATCTCTTTATTTTAATGCAGAGCCAAATGCAGATTCTCTGGCTCCAGTAATTGATTTTTTCAGAGAGGATATTATGCATCTGATAGAAACTCTGAAGTGGAATAAATAATACCTGACAAAAACCAATGGGCTGTATTACAAAACATTATCTTAACGAGTTCTCCATCCTTGGGGTGTGGAAAATAGAAGAAGATCTGAATACTCTTCTTGACCTTGCTTCACTTGATAATGATGAAAAGAAAAAGTATAAGAGCTTCAGCAGCAACTCACGTAAGCTCGAATTTCTGAGCGTCAGAGCCCTGCTTGCCGAGCTGATCGGCCGGGATGCCAAGATCGTTTATAATAAAAACAACAAACCATTTCTCAAGGATGGCTCGCGGTTTATAAGTATTTCCCATTCACACAAACTTACCTCAATTTTATTAAGCACAAACGAGAAGGTTGGAATTGACCTGGAGTATATGAGTTCTAACATAACAGCAATTGCATTTAAATTCATTAACAGGAAGGAGAAGGTCACAAAAGAACAGGAGGACCGCAGATATCATCTCTATATTCACTGGTGTGCAAAGGAAGCCCTATATAAAATCTGCGACAAAGAGGGCATAAGTATAAGAAACAATATAACAATTAACCCTTTTGTAGTAATGGAATCAGGAGAGATTACGGGACATGTTCATACAAATAAAATAAATGAATCATTTGAACTGTTCTATTCAAAGTATGATAACTACGCCATAGTATGGACCAAGAAAAATTGGAAAACCCAGCAGGAATAATCGCTTCAGTCTGATGAAAAAAGTAAGTCTGCTGTTGTTTAAAAACCCTTCGTGAACCTAGTGTTATCCTTTGTGCTCCTTAGCGGTAAAGAAAACATTTAACCACAGAGTATCTCAAAGGAAAAACAAAGTAACGCAAAGGTATAAGTGAGCAAAATCAGTAAGGACAAACGGACTTCCGCACATTTAAGTAATAATATGAAACCAACAATTTTTCCCGACAAAAAAAGCATCGCTCTGCTTCTCGATCCTGACAAGGCAAAAGGGGAATCTCTGAAGAACCTTCTAGATACAGCTATAAAAAGCAAAACAGATTATATTTTTGCAGGCGGAAGTCTCACATTTACCGGAATCGATAATCTGATAGACGAAATACGAAAGTCCTGTTCAATTCCTGTTGTTCTGTTTCCAGGCAACCTTCTTCAGCTGACTCTGAAGGCGGATATAATCCTTCTTCTGTCGCTTATCTCTGGCCGTAATCCTGAATTATTAATTGGCAATCATGTTATTGCAGCTCCCCATCTTAAAAATTCAATGGACAAACTTGTATCGGTCGGATATATCCTCATAAGTTGCGGGAATAAGACAACTGTAGAATATATAAGTCAAACTTCTGCGATACCTTCTGACAAACCCGAACTTGCAGTAGCAACAGCCATGGCCGGAGAAATACTGGGCTTGAGCATGATTTATCTCGAAGCAGGCAGTGGTGCTTCAAATCCGGTTCCCGTTGATCTTATCAGGTCAGTCAGACAAAGTGTCTCAATTCCTTTAGCAGTAGGTGGCGGGATAAAAGAAAAATCTGAAGTCGAAGAAATTTTTAATGCCGGAGCTGATTTGATTATTCTTGGTAATGGCTGTGAAAAAAATCCTGAGCTCCTTGCTGAAGCCTGCAGGATTAGGGATAAGTTCCGTAAAATCTGAATAATAAGTATCTTATCACGTAAGTCTCCCCTCCTTTTGAAGGAGGGGTGGCTGAAGGCCGGGGTGGTTGATTATAAAACTTTGATTACTATTAATTAATAACCAACCACCTCCCCACGCCTTCGGCGTGGTACTCCTCCTTCAAAAAGGAGGAGAAACTTATAATTAAAGAATCATCGAAACAATTCAAACATAGGTTCACCCGTACATGCATTCGGATATGGAACTTTGCAGAGCGTCGATAATGTGGCAGCTATATCAGTCATATTAACCTGTCTTGTCACCGTTGCCCTGTTTATCGTCCATCCGTACCATATCAATGGTACATGAGAATCGTATTCATACGGGGAATTATAGTTGGTGACATAGTCACTTTCTTTCTCTACCCAGCCAGGGTTAAGGATAACTATTACATCTCCTGATCTCTGAGGACTAAAATTATTTATAATCCGCTTAAGGTTACCAGTTCCGAAGTCATTGGTTTCAAATGCAGAATAAGGATAAGCAGCCTGAACACCAGTAAACTGAACAAGGAATCGGGCAACTTTTTTTTGCACGTCATCGAGCGAAAGACGTGCATCTTCTATCAGGGTCCTGTTAAGAAAGATCTGTTTCTCAGAGTAGCCTTTTACCCAGTCTCCCTCTCCATAGACTGCATTCAGATAGCTCCTCAGCAACTGCAGTGCCTGATTCTGCTGAAAATAGCCTGATGGGATCCGGTTCTTTTCAAGAACTGCCGGAATTTCAGATATTCCATGAGCCGCAGTAAAATAGATCAACACATTTTTCTTGCCAATACTATCATTTAGAAACGTGAGAAGATTCTTAATATCATCATCAAGACGTAAAATGGCATCTCCCATCTCCACCGAAGAGGGTCCGAATCTGTGACCAATATAATCAGTTGCCGAATAGCATATTGAAAGATAATCAGTTGCATCGCCCTTACCCAGATGCTCATTTTTAATGAGCCTGATTGCAAAACTGGTTGTAAATGAATTGCCAAATGGGGTCTCCCTCAATAAAGAGTAATCATTTTTAAAATTAAATAAATTTTTCGATCTAAGCTTTTTCAGATCGTAAGGGAAATAATTGATGTTATTGAACCCCATTTCGAAACTGTTCGAATCGGGCAGACAATCAGCATAATAATTCAATGGCTTTAACAGATTCCATGTAGAATTCAGGTATGCATCCGAAAACTTCATTGCATTGAAGTCGTTTACCCACTCGGGTAGAGCAGGAATATAATATGAACTGGTCATCCATGTACCCGTAGAATTATCAAACCAGTAAGCTGCATTGGCAGCATGCCCTGCAGAGAGAATGGCTGAACTCTCTCTTAAGCCGATCCCAAATACTTTAGCCTTTCTATTCGTTGCCATAGCTAACTCATCAGAAAATGTTGATACCAGTAAGTTTATCGGAGAGTGCAGTCCTGATTCAAAACTTCCGCCTACAGAATTTACATTTACATCTTTGGTACAATTTAGCAACTCATTCTTAAGTGGAACATACCATTCATCCGAAGTTATTCCATGAAAGGATGGTTCTGATCCTGTAGCAATGGTCGCATGTCCCGGAGCCGATTGAGTCAGTAAGTATTCATATGAGGCATTTTTGAAGTATGTTCCCTCATTAATTAACTTTTTTATTCCATTTTCGCCTAGCTTATCATGGAACTTTTCAAGCTGATTATAATTAAGTTCCTCAACAATTATACCTATTACAAGGTGGGGTTTGTCAGGAGGGATATAGGCTCCCTGACCTGATAATTTTACAAAGGCTAAAAATGAAAAAAAGATAGTTATATATCGTTTCATAGCTAATTATTGATTCTTAATAAATTAAATGCAGACGAGCCCAAGACTATTTAAAACCGGTACTCTGATATCAAAGTAAGATGCAAAAATAGTTGTTTTAATTACAGAAGCAAATGAAGGAGATTAATTAACAACCACAAACCTGCCACTAAAACGGGCTCGGGTATTTGCATTTGCAAAAATGATTGTATATGTTCCTGGAGATAACCTTTTTACATCAACTGATACCGAAACACCCTGAACAACCTCAATATCATAATCAGCGATCAGTATCCCCGATTGATTTATAATCCTGAGATTCATCCAACCCTGGGTTTTATCAGGTAGTAATATATTTAAAATATCTTTTGCCGGGTTGGGATAAATGAGCAAATGAGTTGTTGAATTTATTGGCTCAATACTGCTTGCTATTGGCGACATATCGACAATTAAATCAGTCTTTTGTCCTTCTTCGACAATAACATTATTAACGTTAACCGGAAAGTAACCAAGAGCTGAAAAGGTCAGGTTCCATGAACCTGGAGACAGAAATCGCTCAAATCTCCCGGTAAGAGTATCAGAATAAACCTGGGAGCTGTCTTTATCATAGCCGTTAATGAATACTTTTGCAGGCACAGGAGCCTGGGTTTTCACATCATGAACCAATCCATGAATCCCGAATAATGCATTCTCGAAATAACCAAGAAATGAATGCCAGTTATACTGCCAGAGCAAAGGTAACTGGGATGCCGGAGAAACAGACTCATTATCAAGTTCAATAGTCACTTCCCGTCCCTGAAGTGTGTAAGTCACAAAATCCTGCCGGCCTCCATAAACCGGATACCACTGATACCCGTCTGTTATCCCGTTATTCAAAAAAGTCATATAGCCTGAGACAGCATTAAGATGCACGGTATCAGCATATTTCCTGCCAATACTTACAAACCAGTCATTATCGGCATGTAATCTTGGCCATCTGTCCCATGGATAATTAAACACTTCCTCTCCCGTATGAAAATTTGCAGAGAGCACAAACCGGTGTTTTCTTAAAAATATGACCATATCAATAGTCTCTTTCTGCAATACAGTATTCGGTGTTACCGGATCAGGGAAATTCCTGTTAAGATCATACCCATTTGCATTGAAACGAGTTGGCAAGTTGATAGTGTCGCCATTATTGTAGGTTCCATCTGGATTGGCGAGCGGATTTATCCATATATCAAGATTATCCACCAGGTTTTTCACCCTGTCGCTCAATGAATAGTTTTTAAGCAGATAATCCGCGAGATGCAGCATCATAACATATCCTGCAGGTTCATCTCCATGAATTGTTGATGAGTAAAAAACTGCAGGGTTGCCACCATCAACATCCGGCCTGACAGAAATTTTGAGAGCAAGAACCAGTTTACCTTTCACACTTGTCCCGATTGTATCAAGGCGGCATAAAGAAGGATAGAGCTTTGGAAAACTTTGCATTATGGAATCATACTGAGTGTAAGATGGATAGGTGCCCCAGTCCGATGCCTGGTTAACACTGACAGCAGACAGAGCCCTGGCATTAACTTTCTTTTCGAGAATCCGGTAATTATATTTCTGGTTAATAAACCAGTTAATTGTGAGCTGCGAAAGACTAATATATATGACATTATCTTTAATGGATAAAACCGAAACATTGATTGTGAGAATTTCAGCTGATTTTTTATCAGTAAATGGAAGCGTAACCTCAGCCTGTCCATCCCGATTTATAATCTGCCGGAGTCTGTCATCGGGTGTAATTATCTGTGAAATGCATTGCAGTGCCGCAGAAAGAAATATTAATATCAATATTATGAGCCGTCTGGTCATAAGGCTTTTATACGTTAAACCTTATATGCAGTATATCGCCATCTTCAACAATATAATTCTTGCCTTCGATATAGAATTTACCTGCCTCCTTACATGCATGCTCTGAGCCCAATGAAATAAAATCGCCATACTTCATAACTTCAGCTCTTATAAATCCTCTTTCAAGATCGCTGTGAATTACACCTGCGGCTTTTGGAGCAGTCATACCTGTTTTAATTGTCCATGCTCTTATCTCCATCGGGCCCACTGTAAAGTATGTCTGAAGGTCCAGCATCTTATAAGCTGCTCTTACCAGCTTATCAACCCCGGGTTCAGTCAGCCCTGCATCTTTCAAAAATGCCAGACGGTCATCGTTACTTTCGAGTTCTGCAATTTCAGCTTCTATTTCTCCTGCTATTACAAGGGTTTCAGCATCACGGCCTTTAAGGAATTCCTTAACCTTTTCCACATATTTATTACCGGTTACAGCCGATTTCTCATCGACATTACAAACATATATCACAGGCTTCATGGTAAGGAGGAAGAGATCATCAACATATTTTTTGTCTTCTTCCTTCACTCCAAGGGTTCTTGCATTTTTAAATTCTTCGAAATGTTCTCGGTACAGATTAAGAATATCCATTCCGTGTTTTGCATCTTTGTCACCGGCTTTTGCAGCACGACCAAGACGCTCAATTTTTTTTTCGACCGACTCCAGATCTTTAACCTGCAATTCAAGGTCAATAGTTTCAAGGTCGCGAACAGGATCAACAGACCCGTCGATATGAGGCAGGGCTTCATTATCAAAGCATCGAAGAACATGAATTAAGGCATCGGTGTTTCTGATGTCGCCAAGAAATTTATTGCCTACACCCTCTCCTTTATTTGAACCTTTTGCCAATCCCGGAATATCGACAATCTCAACTGTTGTATGAACAATTCTGTCAGTAACCTGGTGTTTTTCAAGCTCATAAAGTCTTGGGTCAGGAACCTGAACAACTCCCATATTAGACTTTGTCGCACTGAATGCAAAGGCATTCGTTTCTCCTTTGGTATTGGATATACAGTTGAATATAGTTGTTTTGCCGACATTGGTTATCCCAATAATTCCACATTGAAGAGCCATCTATGATCCGGATTAATTGATTTGCTGCAAAATTATCATAATTCCGGGGATAATTCAATAAGAATTTAATGTAGAATGAAATCCTTTGTGAACCTTTGTGAAAACCTTGGTGTGCCTTAGTGGTAAAATATAATTCATTGAACCACAAAGGGTCACAAAGTATCACACAAAGTAACACAAAGGAAAAAGTTTATAACTAATACCTTTTTAGATAGCTCCTCTTTTAAAAAATCATTTTCTATCTTTAAACCTTCGACGGTTTTTTCTATCTAAATAGAAAATCAGTATTGAAATTGAGTAGTATCAGGCCCGACGATAATATATCAGAACTGCTAAAGACAGATTTGAATAAAGGTTTCCGCCTTTTGATTGAGACCTATAGCCAGAAACTATACTGGCACATTCGCAGGCTGGTAATTCTTCATGAAGATGCCGATGATGCACTTCAGAACACTTTCATCAATGCGTGGAAAAGTATAGGAAATTTCCGGAGTGAAAGTTCAGTATATACCTGGCTCTATACGATTGCTACGAATGAAGCACTTGCCTTGATTAAGAAAAGAAAAAGAAATGCCACTATGTCAATTGACGATTTAACCAACTATTTTGCCAGTTCTCGTGAAGGCAGCACATGGTTTGATGGCGATGAAGCACAGATGAAACTTCAAAATGCAATACTTAAACTTCCTGAAAAACAAAGAATTGTTTTTAACATGAAATATTTTGATGAAATGACTTATGAGGACATGAGCAAGGTGCTCAAGACTTCAGAGGGCGCTCTTAAAGCATCTTATCATCATGCGGTGAAGAAAATTGAAAAAATTATAATAAATGATTAAACTTTCCTGATTTATAATTATCTAAACAATAAATGAAAAAGTCAGATAACATACCGGATAAAAATCCCTTTAAAGTGCCCAAGAATTACTTTGAGGAGGTAAACAGTAAAATAATTTCTGCTACAACAGGTGCCGAAACAGTGATCAGAAAGGTCAGTATATTTAACCGATTCAGAACAAGCATCCTCGTTGCCGCTTCGATTGCAGGTTTTATACTTATAAGTTATACTGCAATAAAACTTTTAACTCCAGCCGGAGTAAATTCCCGGGTATCAGAAACACTGAAGGAAATAAGCCTTGATTCATATATAAATGACATAGACCTTTCAGCACTTGAAGAAAACGCATCTTCGCTGATCCTCTCTGAGGAAGTCCCTGATGTAAGCAAAAAGGATATTATTGATTATCTCTTAAATGAAAATGTTGATTTAAATGATATTTATGCACAACTATAAATTCAAAGCCATGAAAAGAATAGTGATTTTTTTATTTGCGATAATAATGTTTCCTGTTCTCCGAACGGGTGCACAGAATCCAAATATGGAAAAACTGAACAATTACAAAATCGGATTCTTTACAAAGAAATTGAATCTGACTTCCGGCGAAGCAGAAAAATTCTGGCCGGTATATAATGAATACCAGGGTCAGAAGAATCTCATACAGACGGAAAAGATGAAACTCAACAGGAACTTCAATCAAAACGAAAGTTCGCTGACTGACAAACAGATGGAAGATATGGGAGATAAATATGTTGATTGTCTGGTGCAGGAGACCAATCTTGCTGTTGCATTCCACAAGAAACTTAAAGAGGTACTCACACCTGTGAAAATTATACTGTATTATCAGGCAGAAAACCAGTATAAAGTTCAGCTTCTTAATGAGTTACAGAATGCCAGGCAACAACAGAAAGCCAGACCGGCACGGAATTTCTAGCCTTTGCTTCTAGCCTCTGAATCCTGTCAGCTGACTGTGAGAACCAATAAAGGCTAAATCTAATATCCTGATGTCTTAAAAGTCCCCCCGGTGGGACTTAGGGATTTCAAATAAAAAGAATGAACTGAATTCATCAAGAGGAATGCTTTTCTGTTCACCGGAAGACATTATTTTAATAGTTAAAGTATTTTTACTTATTTCGTCTTCACCAGCAATGATTATGTAAGGTATTTTTTTTGAATCGGCGTAGGAGAGTTGTTTTTTGAGTTTTGCCGGATCAGGGTATAACTCTGACTTTATATTCAGGCCATGCAGCTGATCAAGAATTTTAAGAGCATACTTTGTTTCTTCCTCTCCGAAATTGGCAATAAGAACATCAGTTGAAGAACCCTTTAAATTATCAAAGAGGTTTAAATGATTCATCACATCATAAATCCTATCGGCTCCGAAAGAAACACCCACTCCCGATACTCCCTCCATACCAAATACTCCGGTAAGGTTATCATAGCGGCCACCGCCGCAAATACTCCCGATAAGAACATCTTTGGATTTTACTTCAATAATTGCTCCTGTATAATAGTTCAGTCCTCGGGCGAGTGTAAGATCAAGTTCAATTTCGCTTGTTAAAGAACTGTTATTAAAATATTCAAAGAGAGTCAGCAATTCAGAAATTCCTTTCATTCCGGTTTCTGACTCAGATAATAATTCACTCAACCTTTTAAGTTTGTCAGAGGTATTGCCATTTATATGCAGGAATGGTTCCAGGTTTGCGATAGCCGCCTCTGACAATCCTTTACTGTTCAGTTCAGCGTTGACGTTCTCGATGCCAATCTTATCAAGCTTGTCGATTGCTACGGTAATGTCAACGATCCTGCCTGATTCGCCTATATACTCGGCAATACCGGCAAGGATCTTCCGGTTGTTAATTTTAATAATTGTTGAGATACTGAGCTTTTTAAAAACATCATCAATGATTCTGATGAGCTCATACTCATTTATTAATGAACTGCTTCCGATTACATCAACATCGCATTGAAAAAACTCACGATACCTCCCCTTCTGGGGCCTGTCTGCTCTCCAAACAGGTTGAATCTGATATCTCTTGAATGGAAAGGCTATTTCATCGCGATGCTGCACCACATAACGTGCGAATGGAACTGTAAGATCATATCTTAATCCCTTTTCGCAGATCATGGAAGAGAGTTTACCCGAATCGAGTTTAGCCAGATCTCCTTCATTTACTGAGGATATAAAATCACCTGAATTCAGGATCCTGAATAAGAGCTTATCTCCTTCATCACCATATTTCCCAAGAAGGGTAGTAAGATTTTCCATAGCAGGTGTTTCTATAGGCTGATATCCATAGAGTCTGAAAACATCTTTAATATTCTCAAAAATATACTCACGTTTCAGCAGCTCCTCAGTGGAGAAATCCCGCGTTCCTTTGGGTATAGATGGTTTGGAGGACATAGTTACAAGATAAAAGACAAAAGTATAAAGACAAAAGTATAAAGATAAAAGAAGAAAGGAGAAAGTTGAAAGGAGAAAGTTGTGGAACGAAGCTCCGAAATCCATTAACCACAAAGTACACAAAGAAAAAACACAGTACCAGCTGGCAATGAAAAAATCTTCGATAGCCAAGATTTTTAATCTGATCGGAGTTAAATTCACAAGGGAAACAAGTACCCCCCGCTCTCTTGGGAGGGGAAAGGAAGGGGGTGAGGTATTAATATTTTTCCGGTACGAATGTCTGCTCGTTAACAGGTGGCCGGACATATGCAACATCGTGCTTGAGCGGCGGCAGTTTTAATGGTTTTGGTGTCAGATCTTCATAAGGTATGAGTGACAGGAGATGCGTTATACAGTTCAGTCTTGCTCTCCTTTTGTCGTCAGCCCTGACAACATACCAAGGCGATTGCTTAGTATCTGTATATGAGAACATTTTGTCTTTAGCCATCGAATACTCAACCCACTTGTCGCGCGATTCAATATCCATCGGGCTTATCTTCCATCGTTTGGTGGGGTCCGTAATTCTATCCTGAAACCGCTTTTCCTGTTCATGGTCACTGACCGAAAACCAATACTTAATCAATAATATTCCTGATCTGATCAGCATCTTCTCAAATTCGGGGCACGATCTCAGAAACTCCTCATATTCATCATTTGTACAGTAACCCATAACCTGCTCAACTCCTGCCCTGTTGTACCAGCTCCTGTCAAAAAGAACAATCTCACCTCCGGAAGGTAACTCGGACACATACCGCTGGAAATACCACTGCGATTTTTCCTTTTCAGTAGGAATACCAAGAGCGACAATTCTGCATATCCTGGGATTCAGACAGCCGGCAATGGTTTTGATAACTCCACCTTTCCCTGCAGCATCCCTTCCTTCGAATATCACCACCGCTTTAAGCTTATTAGCTTTTACCCATTCCTGAAGTTTAACCAGTTCAATCTCCACATCACGAAGTAATTCCTCGTATTCATCGCTATCCATCTTTTTCTTTTTTTCCTGTTCTATATCATGATATAAATCTTCTTTTTCATTTGTTGCTTTAGCTGATTTTTTTTCTTTGTTATTTGCCATGATATGAGATTTTAAATGAAAAAGAAAATTATCAAATATTTTTGGAATAATGAAATAAATGTTTTGCCACCAAGGCGCTAAGACACAAAGGTTAACATTGAAGTAAAATCATCATTTTAGTTAATCCTTGGCGCCTTAGCGTCTTTATGGAATATAGGGGGGTTGGGGGGGGTAAAATTATTGTATAAACGGTATCACCAGAGGATATCTGAAAAGCTCTCCTTTGGGAGCTTTAACACTTGCAATAATGACACAGATAACCTTTATAGTTCCTAGTATCATGATTATCGGAATTCCAATCCTTATGAAACATAATGGAATTGCCAGAACGATATAAAGCAGCATTGATAACTGGAAGTTTAGAGATGCCTTTCCATTCAGGTTTACCCATGAAGATTCATCTTTTCTTGTCAACCAGCAGATTAGAGGTCCGATAACCCCGCCGAAGGGAAAGAAGAAACCTGCAAAAGCTGAAAGGTGACATAACATCGCCCAATTTCTTTCTGTTTCTGATAATACTCTGCTCTCTTCCATGATATTTAAATATTTATTAAAAGACGGCATTACTCAGGCAGTGCTGCATGTTATCTTTCAAGCCGTTTCAAATCATCTGGTAACAATCCATTCGGATTGGCTTTGTCAACCATATGGAGGTTATAGTAATACAATTCCGAATCATCAGTACCGATCAACATTACAAAACAATAACCTGAATCTCTGTCTCCCATTGGACCCACCTTATGAAGAATCACAGTATCAGGGGTCTTGTTTTCTATTGCCTTTATTATTTCATCATTTGTAACTATCTCAATATTACCGGAATAAAATTTTCTTATCTTTTTAATCGTTGATATTTCAGGTGTTAGATCATCCTCTTCCACAAGTATAGTTTTATTCTTAATATCCGGTATATTTTTATTATAATATTTAAGATATTTTCTCAAAGATAATGATGGATCTTCTGAAATCTTTTGAGCATGTGTCTGCATGAAATTTACCAGAGCTCCAAGTTTGTAACTATATACGAGATCACTTACTCCGGCAAAAGAAAGAGGGATGGCACAAATTTCAGGCATTTCACTAAGTTTATCGACATCCTTTCCCTGAAGCAGATTCAAGAAATTATATAGGCCATGTGATCTGTCCGAATCAAAATTTGTCTGGGTAATTACAATAAAAGAATAGGCTGGATTCAGCCTCTTTACATTAAAATCCTTTACTGTAATAAATTCATAAGGCGTGATTTTCCAACATGCTTTAACAGCTTCTTTTATATAAATATTATACGATGAAAACGGATCATCTTCGAGTACGACACAAGTTTTCGATGCTTCAAATTGTTTAATTTCATCTTTATCGGGGAAAGGAGCCTGGCCTGTCAGAATCAGAACAGGAAAAAGAAACATGAAGGAAGAGAGTATTGTTCTCATGTATATTCTATTTTGCAATAGGTATATACAAAGGATTATTTTCGTTGAATTTCCGGACATACACAAACATAAGTTCTTTTTTCTTTTTCCTTGATAATTGAACATACTCCTCATAAAGCTTATCGTCCTTCATAAGAAGCAGTTCAGTATTTTCAACGTCAAATTCAAGAACCTTCCCGCTTTCAAAATCTATCAGATACTGTTTTAGTTCGTTCCGGGCCACGTTTGTCCTGTATGGTGAATAGTATGAATTATATGGACTATAATAATTACCATAGCTATACGGAGAATAATATGGATCGTAGTATCCGTACGGAGAGCTGTATGAACGTGAATCTATGGTGGTTACATCTGCAACAAAGTGACATATGTTACCAACAAAGGTGATCCTGTTAAAGTTATCCTGAACCTGAACATATAAAACTCCATTCCTCGAATAACCCCAGATGGTGTTTTTTGCCACTTCCTGCCTAATTCCCACATTATCGTAAAAATAGATTTTTTCTCCCTCCAGTATTTTCTTAAAGAATTCCCTGTCGTTGTAATCTATGGAAGTGAGTATTTTTGATTTAGGAATCGGGCTATTCTGTTTTACCTGGTCAAAATTTAGATATATGCCATCTGCGAACCTGAACTCGGGAGTGTATTTTACCATACCTTCCTTCTCTTGTCCAGACAAAGGGGAAGGCGGTAAAGTTGTTGAATATAAACTAATTAAAACAATTATTCTTAATATTTTCGACATATCATTCAATGTTTTCCTTATCGGTTCAAAATTCGTACCGGAAACACAAATTTAACGTTTTCCTTCAAAGGTTGTTAATTTCAGTTAATGTATATTTATTACATAATTTGTGTAAATTTACATAACCTCAAATTAACAGTTTATGGTCAGTGAAACTGAAAACAGCACCAGGAGTAATGGTATAAATAAGTCAACTGAGGATATTTTCGAAAAGAAGAGGAAGACAATTGAGTCTTATTCGATTATAGTTCTTCTTGTTCTGATATTAGCGGTACTTTTAATCACTTTCAATCTTAAACTTCCAGCCGGATGTCTTATCATTGCTGCTGCTTGTCTGGGTATAATAATCGTCAGAAAGGCTTCTGATCTCAATACGAGTTTTAAAGAATCATTAAAGGAGTTTTCTTTGCTGAATGAGAGGAAAGATGATGTTATAACAGATTTTTCCCACAGGATAAGGGAACCATTAAATAACCTGGTCATCATCTCTGATATGTTAATGGAATCGGGTCTCCAGAAAAAGCAAAAGGAGCTTCTTGAAACTTTCATTGCCTCGACTAATAACATGGTTACAACTGTTAATGAGCTAACTATGCAGTCGGCCGGAAACCTGAGTTATGAGCACAGGAAAGCTTTAAGATTTAATCTGTTTTCAACAATTCAGAATACTATAGAGCTATATGGTCTTAAAGATGAGGCTAATATCGATTTCATATTAAACAAAAAGGAATTCAATGACCTGGAATGTTTTGGAGACCCTATAATTCTCAAACAGATCTTTCTTGATCTTTTCAATACTATAGAAACTCAATCAGATGAAAGAGTTACAAAGGTTACTGTCAATCTGAAAAAAACGAAAGAAACAGGCTCTGAAAGCATAATTGCATTGAGGATCCAAACAGATAATCCTATTGTCCTTATTAATGATCTTGGAGTAGAGAAAAGTCTTGCCGCCCGATTTATCGCATCCGGCAATGGCACGTTCACCCAGGAGATTGGAACAAATTCAACAGTCCTGAACATTTTCCTTCCTTATACCAGTCCTTTGCCTGAAACAAAACAGAGCGTTGCCTCACAAAAGATTGATGAGCTAATCCATAAAGAAAAAACACATAAAGATCTCAAGGATTTGAAGATACTTCTCGTTGAAGATAATCTTATAAACCAGAAAATCACCCATCTGACTCTCAAACCGCTTGTTTATAGCATTGATACTGCTTCAAATGGAAAAGAGGCTCTCGACAAGTTTGGTACCAATAACTTTGATCTGATACTTATGGATATACAGATGCCGGTTATGAGTGGACTTGTAGCTGCTGAAAAGATAAGGGCACTCGAATCATCCACCAATTCGCACGTACCTATAATAGCAATTACGGCAAATGCTATGATCGGAGATAAAGAGAAATGCCTGGCGGCAGGTATCGATGATTATATAAGTAAACCTTTTCAGCCAGCGGCACTGATTGAAAAGATAAAAAAAATCATTTAGACAAACCGATTAATGGTCTGAACCCTATTACCATCATATCATCAACCTGTTCAGTTGAACCCATCCATGTCTTAATATTTTCATCCAGAATCGCTTTCTGATCACTGACCGGGAATCCGTGGATTGTTAATAAAAGGTACCTGAATCGCCTGTACATGAATTTTTTATTTTCTGTTCCTCCGAACTGATCAACATAACCATCAGTGAATAAATAGAATATATCATTCTCTAAAAGATCTATTTGATGATCGGTATAAGGCAGCCCTTCCGGATTCATTCCAATGATTATCTTATCAGGCATTATCTCTGAAAGACTCCCACTGCGAATTAAATATAGCGGCATAAATGCTCCTGCATAGGTCACTTTTTTTCTCTTTCTGTCGATTACACAAAGCCCTATATCCATGCCGTCCCTGATTATTGTCCCAATATTTTTTTCCCTGCTAAAGGTTTTTTCCAGACCCCTGTTCATTACTGCCAAAACCTGTGAAGGAACTTCAATGTTTTCCTCATTAATCGCTTTTTCAACAATTTCAAGACCTATCATAGACATAAGTGCACCGGGGACACCGTGACCTGTGCAATCAGCAGCTACTACAAAAATATTTCCATATTTTTCCCCGATCCAGTAGAAATCGCCGCTGACAATATTTTTCGGTTTGAATAAAATGAATGAGTCCTCGAAATGTTTTCTGAAATATGTCTCTGAAGGTAAAAGAGCTTCCTGAATTCTTTGAGCATAGATAAGACTGTCGGTAATGTCTTTATCTTTTAATTCCAGTTCGCCCTTCTGCAACTCAATCAGATCAATAGCCTGCACTTTTTCCCTGAGCAATTTTCTTGTTTTTACAAGCATCCTGGTCTGTAAAATAACAAGTAAAAAGACAATTGTTGTGAGTATGGCGCTATATATAAAAAAATGAAATGAATTCGCAGGAGGATCAGAAATAGTTCCTGAAAAAATACTTTTGACAGTTGTTAATACATTAATGACGTACACTTTAAAATATGTCAGAATCAAAAATCCCATCAGATAATGCAAAAATAGGTTAATTATCTGAATGCTATCAACATGATTTTAAAAATACAAATGGTCAATCCATAAGAATTTCATCGTTGCCTTTCCGGCCTAATCTTATGTATCTGTTTGATGGAGAATTAATAAATGTTCCAATTCCGAGAGAACTCCACTTTTGATCGACAGTAGAAATGGTTTCAAGGCCTGAGCTGACTACATTCGGCCATTTTCTCGGAAAACCTCCCTTTCTGTAAGCTTTAATTGTGCCATCAATCAGGACAGATAAAGGAGAAATGAACTCGTGGTCACGTCGCGGGTCGGTGTTACCAAGAATTTGCCAGGCCACCATAAACAAATCTGTTACATCAACAGTGTAATCAACCACAAGAATTAACCTGCAAATTCCTTTGGCTTCTTTCGTTCTGAACAGATCCTTTACTTTTTCAATTACATCTGTATCCTTCGAACAATCAACCGACAGAATTATTATCGGAATGTTTGCGATAAGAAGGTCGAGATTATAACTTTTTATAATATCACATTCAAGAAAATTAAATTTTAGACTTGAAATACCGCAATTATCCGAATTTGATATATTACTTCTTCCGGAGTTTTCCTCTGGTAGTTTTATTGTAGCATCGACTCCTGCTTTTCCTCCGAAAGAAAAGTTATCCGACGAATGATCGAGAACATCAAGCGGCCCGTATGTAAATGACATGTCTTTGGTGAAATCTGTATTTTCAAAAACATGAAGAAGAAGTGACTTATAATCCCTAATATCAATATCTCCGCTCACAACGATCATATACTTTGTAAACATCATCTGCCCGGCTCCCGATAATGAATTTATCACTTTCATACCCTGACCGGGATAACTTTTATTTATTTTGACTATCACAAGGTTATGAGCTATACCTGCATCGGGCATATGAAAATCCTCAATTTCAGGTTGTATGGTAAGCCTGACAGGTGAAAGGAATAATCTTTCAGTTGCTTTAGCAATCCATGCGTCTTCCTGAGGAGGTATACCAACAATTGTTGCCGGATAAATTGCATCATTTGAATGTGTTATACATGTGACATGAAATTCAGGGTACCAGTCGGCCAGAGAATAGAACCCTGTGTGGTCTCCAAAAGGTCCTTCCCACACAAGACCTTCTGAGGGATCCACAAAACCTTCAATAATGATGTCAGCATCTTCCGGTACGAACAGATCGTTGGTGATGCATTTTACCAAGTTCACTTTTTTCCCCCGGAGGAACCCGGCAAGAATATATTCATTTATGTTTTCGGGAAGAGGCGCCGTTGCTGCATATGTATAGACCGGATCTCCGCCGAGAGCTACAGAAACAGGCATTTTTTTACCTGTCCTTCTCCACGCCTCAAAATGATTGGCTCCGGTTTTGTGCCGTTGCCAATGCATCGCAGTTGTGTTTTTATTAAGAATCTGCATCCTGTACATTCCTACATTTGTGCTGCCAGTTTCCGGATGCATTGTATGTACCATAGGAAGAGTAATAAAACGACCTCCGTCGTGAGGCCAGCATTTCAAAACAGGCAAAATGCCAAGATCAGGGATCCTGTGTATTTGTTGCTGGCATCTGCCTTTCCTTTTTAGCCGCGACGGAAATAGTCCTGCGAGCTTATAGAGAGCAGGCAGGGATGAAACCTTCTTAAGGAATGTCTCTTTGTCGTATGATACATTTTTAAATAAATTTTCAATTTCTTTTCCGGCGTCATCCAGGTTACTCCTTCCGATTGCCATTGACATTCTTAAATCTGATCCGAATGCATTTATAAGGATAGGGAATGCGGTACCTGTATTTTCGAACAACAATGCTTTTCCTCGGGATTTTGTCACACGGTCAGTTATCTCAGTGATTTCGAGAACAGGATCAATGAACTGTTTAATCCTAACCAGTTCGTTTTTCTTTTCCAGTGCTTCAATAAATTCTGTTAATCCTAAGAAACTCATGAGCGATTATCTTATTAAATCCAAAGATATTGAATAACTCATAATCTTACCCCCTAAATCCCCCAAATGGGGGACTTTAAACAAAGAATTAATTGGCGCCACACATTTTAGGAGATGTTTTTGAGATATCTCAAAAATAATAAGCCCCCATTTGTGGGGTTGCGGGGTCAATGATGGGTGGGTAATAAAACAATAATGGGAACTCATCGCTAGGATTAGTTCCCATTCACCGTTTACAACCGAAGTTGTTAACGATGCCAGATTACTGTTATTCTGACCGGCTGCGTCTTGAGTACGAGACCCATATCAGCAACCCTGAGCTTTCGGGTTTTGCCTGTTACAACATAACCTTCCGGCTGTCCTTTCTCCCGGCAAGCCGGGATTCGGGGACGAAGTGTCATTCAGGCGCTGGTACTTATTTCCCGAAGGATATTGTATCAGTTTCAGATAACCCGGGGCCGAAGCCCGTCGTATTCTGTAGCCCTGTGACTCAATCTCTGAAAGAACGTTTCCGTTTTTCGGTGATTTACTGAACATTCCGGACGCGAGGTCTGTTTTGTTCAGGCTTCGGCTCTCCTGATGCGCAGACCCGAAGGTCTGACCGAAACGGTTCCTGTTTCATTTAAGTAACGGTTTCCGTCTCCACATCTTTTGAGCAGTCTTTTATCGCTCACCTGATAGAAACAAATTTACATCAGGAATTCTAAAAAACAATGAATTTATGGCCAATGTTGTAAACCTGATATAAACACGAGTTATCAACAATTGTTAATAACTGCCGGAAGTGAGGAAAGGCCTCCCTTTCAGGCGACCTCTTTTATTTCTATTTCTTATATCCATATACAGCCAGATTGCCGAGGATTTCTTCAATCCTCAATAACTGATTGTATTTAGCGATCCTGTCAATTCTGCTGGTAGATCCGGTTTTAATCTGTCCTGAATTAGTAGCAACAGCGATATCAGCTATTGTGGTATCTTCAGTTTCTCCCGATCGGTGTGATGTAACAGTAGTATAGCCAGCCCTGTGTGCCATCTCAATAGCGTTCAATGTTTCTGTAAGAGATCCAATCTGATTTACTTTTATAAGTATTGAGTTCGCACAACCCATATCAATACCTTTTTTCAGGTAATCCACGTTAGTCACAAAAACATCGTCACCGACAATCTGAATTTTCTTTCCGAGCCTGTCTGTAAGTAACTTCCAGCCATCCCAGTCACCTTCAGACATCCCATCTTCTACTGAATCAATAGGATATTTGATAGTAAGCTGTTCTAAGTAATCAACCTGCTCTTTTGAAGTTCTTCTTGCACCTTTCGGTCCCTCAAATTTTGAATAGTTATATATCCCATCCGTGTAGAATTCAGAAGCTGCACAATCGAGAGCAATTGTAATATCGGAACCCGGTTTATATCCTGCGGCAACAATTGCTTTAAGAATTGTCTCCAGAGCATCTTCAGTCCCTTCGAATTTGGGGGCAAAGCCACCTTCATCACCTACTGCAGTACTTAAACCGCGTTCTTTCAGAACTTTTTTCAGTGAATGGAACACCTCTGCACCCATGCGCAGCCCTTCACTGAATGATGGAGCTCCAATAGGCCTGATCATAAATTCCTGGAAGGCGATCGGTGCATCCGAATGAGATCCTCCGTTAATGATATTCATCATTGGGACGGGTAAAGTAACTGCGTTAGTTCCCCCAATATATCGAAATAAAGGCAGACCGTGATATGAAGCTGCTGCTTTAGCAACCGCAAGCGATACGCCAAGGATTGCATTTGCACCAAGGTTGCTTTTTGTCTTTGTACCATCGAGGTCAATCATTTTCTTATCGATACCAGACTGGTCAGTAACGTCCATTCCGATAACCTCATCCTCAATTACATTATTCACATTATGAACTGCTTTTAAAACGCCCTTGCCCAGATAACGATTCTTATCGCCATCTCTCAACTCAAGAGCTTCATTTTCTCCGGTCGAAGCACCTGATGGTACAGCTGCCCTTCCGAAATAACCACTTTGCGTCATTACATCAACTTCAATTGTTGGATTGCCACGGGAATCAAGAATCTCCCGTGCATGAACACTAACTATTTGACCCATAGATTTTTATTTAATTATTAAACAATAATGCAATATAAAAAAAAGGGATAAAGCTGTAAATGACTCATCCCTTTTCGATTTATTAATTTTTAAACATATTATTCTGATTCCGGAAGTGATTCTCCAGCAGCTTTTTCAACTGGTTTCTCACTCTTTGCTGCTTTTGTTTTTACAGCTTTAGGAGCTTTTGCCTCAGCCACTACGTCATCTTTTTTCTTAGTCGTTCTCCTTCTCCTTGTGGTTTTGGTTTTTGCAGCTTCTCCTCCGATCATAGCTTCATTGTAATCAACGAGCTCCATAATGCACATATCGGCATTGTCTCCTATCCTATTGCCAATTTTTAAGATCCGGGTATATCCTCCGGGGCGTTCAGCAACCTTAGGAGAAACTTCTCTGAACAATTCTGCTACAGCAGTTTTATCTTTCAGATAACTAAAAACCACTCTCCTGGAGTGTGTTGAATCTTCCTTTGATTTAGTTATAAGAGGTTCTACAAATGTCCGGAGTGCTTTTGCTTTGGCTGTAGTTGTTGTGATCCTCTTATGAAGGATAAGTGAAGTTGCCATGTTCGAAAGCATTGCCTTCCTGTGTGAACTTGTTCTTCCCAAATGGTTAATAACTCTTGAATGTCGCATTTCTCTATTTCCTTAACCAGTTTTCAAATTAATCTTTCTCTAATTTATATTTACTTACATCCATTCCAAATGACAGGCTCATTGATTCTAGCAATTCATCAAGCTCAGTGAGTGATTTCTTTCCGAAGTTCCTGAATTTAAGAAGGTCATTCTTATTAAACTTCACAAGGTCACCGAGTGTCTCAACTTCTGCAGCTTTCAGACAATTCAGTGCTCTTACCGACAGATCGAGATCAACAAGTTTTGTCTTGAGCAGCTGCCTCATATGCAATACTTCCTCATCAAACTCCTCATTTGCCATCTTATCATCAGAATCGAGAGTGATTTTCTCGTCGGAAAATAGCATAAAGTGATAGATAAGAATTTTTGCGGCCTCTTTAAGAGCATCTTTCGGATGAATTGATCCATCTGTCTCGATCTCAAAAAGAAGTTTCTCGTAGTCAGTTTTTTGCTCTACACGGTAGTTTTCAATTGTATATTTAACATTCCTTGTGGGAGTAAAAATTGAATCAATTGCAATAAGTCCAAATTCACTGTCGACAGGTTCATTTTCTTCAGCCGGGACATAACCTCTTCCCTTATTGACGGTAATTTCAATTTGTATTTTGACATCCGGTTCCATTCTGAAAATTACCAGTTCGGGATTCAATACCTCAAAACTGCTCAGAGCATTGTTAATATTGCCGGCTTTAAATACATCCTGCCCGCTAACTTTGATTGTAACTTTCTCGTGATCAACATCTTCAACAGTTCGTTTAAAACGAACCTGTTTCAGATTGAGTATGATCTCGGTAACGTCTTCCATTACACCTGTAATGGTAGAGAACTCATGGTCAATGCCCTCGATCTTAACCGTTGTGATTGCAAAACCCTCCAATGAGGAGAGAAGAATTCTTCTTAATGCATTGCCTACAGTAATACCATAGCCAGGTTCA
>PMIJ01000200.1 GCA_003157015.1 Bacteroidales bacterium | reverse complement strand
AACAAACATACGAGTACCACAGAGTTTATTTATTGAAGATTTTTACGAAGAACATTTTCATATCATCCCAAGAAGCTTTATCGGCTTCGGCATTATACTCAATAGGCATATTGAATTTTTTACCTGTCGCAGTAGCATCGGGATTTGTAAATGCATGAGTTGCATTCGCATAGACTTTTACACTGCAAAATGCTCCGATGGAATCCAGCTGATGTTTAAATTTATCGACGTCGTTCTGAGATACGAATTTATCGCTTCCTCCCTGGCAAACCAAAACTTTGGCCTTAAAAAGTCTTTTATCTACGGGAACTCCACCCATACCACCATGAAAACTTACAACTGCCTTCAGGTCAGCACCAAGTTTGGCATAGTTTAGGACCATGTATCCGCCAAAACAATAACCAATTGCCGCAACATTATTGGGATCAGTCTGGGGTAATTCTTTCAATTTCTGCAGAGCAGCATCCAAAAGCTTTTTTGCAAGAGCAGGATCCTTATAGAAAGGAGTCGTAAATTCCTGGGCTTCAGTAGGATTTACAGCAATTCTCCCATTACCGAATACGTCTGCAGCCATTGCTACGTAACCGAGCTCTGCTAATTTCCGTGCCCTCATTCTCGGATAGTCATTCAGCCCCCACCATTCAGGAACAACCAGAACAGCAGGCCGTTTACCTTTGATATTGTCATCATAAGCAATAAATCCATTATATGTTACACCACCTGATGTGTAAGATACATTTGCCTCTTTAATGTTCGGCGATAAAGCCCCCGATTTCCCAATTGAAGATATACTTAACATGATTATACAGATTAAGATACTATTTGAAAAAAGATACTTTTTCATCTCTTGCAAGTTTTAGTTTATAATTACTTTGATCAGGTTAACAACGGCTTAGATAAAAAGTTCTGTTGAGTATAAATCTTTTCATATAAAACAATGTACTGTTGCTTTAATGAACATAACCCTGGAAACAGTTGTTAGAATACAAACCGATTATACACCTGTCTATGGAAAGTTCACAATTTGTATTAGCGTCGCGGCCTACAGGCCTGCCATCAGCCAACAATTTCAGGATTGAAAAAACGATACTTAACAAACTGCAGGATAATGAAGTATTGTTAAAATCATGGTACATATCTGTTGATCCATATATGAGGGGCCGTATGAATGATGTAAAGTCGTACGCAGCATCCTTTGAAGTGAATAAACCGATAATAGGAGGCATAGTGGCAAAAGTCATTGAAAGTAAAAGCAAAATGATAAATGCAGGAGATACTGTTTTTGGCATGCTGCCCTGGGCAACGTACTTTATAGAAAAGGCAGAAACCCTTCGTAAGGTTGACATACAAAAAGTCCCACCCGGCTATTATCTCGGTGTCCTGGGAATGCCTGGCATTACCGCTTATATTGGAATGATGGAAATAGGGAAACCCAAGAGAGGGGATACGGTTGTTGTTTCCGGTGCTGCAGGGGCCGTTGGAATTGTAGCCGGGCAGATTGCAAAATTGGAGGGAGCAAAAGTTATTGGAATAGCGGGCAGTGATGATAAATGCAGATTACTGAAAGGACAATTCGGATATGATGAAGCAATAAATTATAAAACTTCGAAATCAATTAGAAAAGAGTTAGCAGCGCTTTGCCCCGACGGTGTGGATGTATACTTTGATAATGTAGGAGGGGAAATAACTGAAGCAGTTGCTTCCAATCTTGATTTTCATGCAAGAATTGCCTTATGCGGACAAATCTCACAGTATAACAACACCAAACCTTATATAGGGTATTCAATTTTACCGCATCTTCTGACCAGGAGTGTTATGTTGCAGGGATTTATTGTAAGCAACTACAGCGATCGCTTCGGTGAAGCTATTTCACAGCTCACTCAATGGGTGACTGAGGGAAAACTCAAATATACCGAAACCATAACTGAAGGCTTCGATAAACTTCCTGAGGCATTTTTAGGGCTTTTCAACGGCAGCAATCAGGGAAAAATGATGGTTAAAGTATAATAATTGCATTGCAAATTAATGTAATAAGGTATCATTAATACTCCATGAGATTACCTTCGGTGAGTTCGTCCCGATAGTTCGGGACTCGATTCCTCTTTGCGTTCGGAATGCAATGTCAATCATGAACGTTCAGCGAGGAATCTTTTTCTTTATAAATATTTTATTTGGAATAGTTTCTTATTTTCCAATTAACTTTTCCATTGTACGGATCCGAATCCAGTGTGAAAGAACCTCCTTTTTTCCCGAGGGTTATTTTATGAAGCACCTGGTCTGACGGAAGGCAAATAATACCATTGGCTTTTTGTGAATCTGACGCATAAACAACCAGCTCAAGTGTTGTCCAATCCATCTGGGCAGTAGACTGTGCCAGTGCAATATGCGGTATTACAGATCCTTCTTTAACCAGTACAACAATCGGAATTTTTCCTGCCTCAATATTATGCCAGCCACCTGAAAATACTTTCCCCGTCTGATAATCGATCCATTGTCCCGGAGGAAGATAGACATCACGTTTTGTAACCTTTTCAAACAAAGGTGCAACGAGCATATCAGAACCGAACAGATATTCATCATCAATCTGCCACGATCCAGGATCTTCAGGATACTCAATGAAAAGTGCACGTAGCATCGGGAGGCCTCTTTCAGTGCAGTCTTTCGCCTGGGAATATATATATGGCATCAGCTCATACCTCATATTATCGGCAAGTCTGAAAGCATTCATAAAATCTTCTCCATATTCCCATGGCTCTGTTGGAGGTGCACCATGACTACGGGTATGAGAAGATAACATTCCGAACGGAGTCCAGCGGCGATAAAGATCTTCCGGCTTTTTATTGACAAATCCACCAATATCATGTGACCAGAATGAAAACCCGCATAAACCCAGCGATAATCCGCCCCTCAGAGTGGCTGCCATTGCCGTGTTGGTGTTTTCAGCATCACCACCCCAGTGGAGAGGATAACGCTGACTTCCTGCCCATGCGCTTCGTGCCCAGATAATTGTCTCACCTGTTACCTGTTTGGTAATTTCAGCAACAGCTTTGTTATATCTGAGAGGGTAGAGATTGTGCTCATAAAACCCGGTTCGTCCTGAAAAGTATATCCCGTTTTTAGGAGCGGCTTCACCAAAATCTACTTTTATAACGCCAACACCCTGTTTTAATAATCCGGCAATCTTATCCTGGTACCAACTTACTGTTGCAGGATTTGAAAAATCAAGAACCGCATCTTCATATGGAAGATTACCTTTAGCATCTTTCACATAAAGACCTTTTTCTATTATTTCAGGGAACAGAGTGTTCTTAGGCACAAAATAGGGAAGTTGCCACAAGCTGGTCTGGAATCCAATCTTTTTAAAATCAGCCATCATCTTTGCAGCATCCGTGAAACGCGTTTTCGAGAATTGATAATCGCATCTCCAGTCTTTCTCAAACCATCCGGTATCAAAATGTAAAACGTCGCTCGGGATGCGGTTATCTCTCAGTTTTTTAGTCACTTCACGTCCTTCTGCTTCAGAAAAATAGGTTATGCGGCTCATCCAGAAGCCAAAGGACCAGAGTGGTGGCATTGCAGCTTTTCCTGTCAGATTAGTGTATTCATTAAGAATCTCTTTAGGTTCACCAAGAAAAATAAAAATATCGGCCTCGTCATCACCAATAAGAAGTGAATAAACACCGCCGTAATACTTGCCAAAATCGCATGTAATAGGTGAGGAGGTATGCATAAAAACACCATATCCCCGGCTGCTCATAAAAAACGGAATTGGTTTATACATAGACTCATTCTGAACGCCGTTTGCATCGTCAGCCCACAAGACAACTTTCTGTCCTCTTTTATTAAATTCAGTGAATGATTCGCCACAGCCAAATATTTTTTCATCAGGCGACAGGGAAAAGACAGCAGACATGCTTGTTGAATAATCAGATGCCCTGCGGACAAATGAAAATGGCAACACAGGCATAAAAGTTTCTGAACCATCTTTAATATGAACCGTATGAGTCAGTGATTTCCCTTCTGCGTCACAAATTTCAACACGCCATGGAGATTTAAGAATTGTTACTGAACCATAAGTACTAGTATATTTATAGCCACCATCAACCAAGCTATACTTCCATGAACTCTTATCATGAGGCGCCCTGCCATTGACAAGCATAAGTGATTCCTGGTCAGGCTTTGTTTGGAACCGTGAACTTGCTCTTAATCGTATTGTCCTGTCTGAAACAAACTCAATGGAAAATGGGAGTGATGGCGAGCCGGCATATTCGTTAGCCGGAAATTCATTTGGTTCTACCGGCCGCAGAACACCCATCATATTATTAAACGCTTCGCGTGTTACATTTTCATAACGGCGGTATGTTATTTCGCCTTTACCTGTATTTGGTTCAAAAAAAGAAAGACTATCAGCCAGATAATAGGTATTGGTAAAATTTCTGAAATCACCACTGATATCATATGGTTCAGTCAGCAGCTCCTGATTTTTATCGGGAGAATATACAGGTATCTGACCTGTCAGTGAAGAACATCTGAGCAGGATAACAGAGAGAGTTACAAGGAAGTATTGAAGTTGTGTCAGGATGGTTTTTCCGGTTTTCATATAACTTGTATATTAAAAGTAAATAGATTAAAAAGTTTTAATAAATATCAAATATCTGCAATTTTAAGTAATATCTAATGTAAAAATTTAACCTTTAATTAACAACTTACAATGAGGATCAATAACACTTCTATTATTATCTTTTATAAGAGAGTTTATGATTTTTCTCTGATAACAAAAGAATCTGCCGATGATTCGCTGCATTTAATGAAAACATGTTAAAATCAGGCAGGGATTGAAGAAATTTACCAATCGTCAAGATTTATCATTTCAGTCGGAATATTACGCTTCAGAATTGAAATTTTCTGTGTTCCGCTGAAGTTAATACCTCTTTCTGAAAAAGTCCGCTGTAGTGTTTTAAGTGCTTTTTCAGGAGTATTATTGTTCTTGCTAAGATGGGCCAGGCATATATGGTGCAGGTCATCATTAATAATATCTGCCAGAAAAACCGATGTTTGAAGATTTCCTAAATGTCCATGGTCAGAGCGTATCCTTGTTTTTAAATAATAAGGATAACTTCCATTTTCCAGCATCTCTTCATCGTAATTTGATTCAATTACAAGCAAGTTAGCCTCTTTTAAATATGGAGCCGTAGTTTGGCAAATATGTCCAAGGTCGGTAGCAATCGTTATCTTCTTCTCCCCGTAGCAAATATGGAACCCAATGGTTTCGGGAGCATCATGGCAAACCGGAAATGCTTCAATATCAAAACCTGCCAGGTGAAATTTCTCCTTTAAATTTATTTCCCGGATACAGTTACGTGATATATTCACTCGCTGAGTAAGAATACTTTCCCAAACTTTAGCTGTTGTAAATGCAGGGAGGTGGTTTTTCCTTAAAAGTACTTCCAATCCTCTTATATGATCTATATGATTGTGTGTTATCATCACACCCATAACAGTTTGCAGAGATATATCCACATCTTTCAGAAACCTACGGATCAAAGCTGCTGAAATTCCGGCATCAATCAATATACCATGGAACTCATTACCAATGTAATAACAATTTCCGCTGCTCCCGCTGCTAAGACTATAAAAATTCAGTTTCATCCGATTCTTTGTATATTGGAGCCAAAGGTAAAAGGTTTGAACATGAATTAGCTTACTAATCAGATTTCTTTAATACAGTTTATTCAATTTGTCAGTTCGTAGATAATTTGCAAAAACAGCAGCAATAATAACTGCCAATATGACCTGGCAAAGCAGAGTATCAGGAGCACCTATCTTCTGGGATATTGCACCTGTGAGAAGGCTGCCCAGTGGTAACATGCCAG
Source organism: Bacteroidales bacterium (assembly GCA_003157015.1). Taxonomy (GTDB): domain Bacteria; phylum Bacteroidota; class Bacteroidia; order Bacteroidales; family VadinHA17; genus LD21. The sequence continues at coordinate 36,755 of PMIJ01000200.1, read as the reverse complement.
TCATTGCCATTAGCAGATAGCTCATAACCCTGCCCCGCATATTAGGATCACTATGAATCTGTACGATGGTCAGGCAAATAGTAGTTTGAGACATCGCTCCAAACCCGAATATAGCTGCAAATACCATGGCCACTGGAAAATAGCTTACTTGCGAAAACACCATCAGGCCAATGCCTAATATGATTGGATTCAGCAGCAAAACCCTCTTAAGATCAACTCCTGGTTTTAAGGAAGCCAGAAAGAAAGCACCGCCAATTGCACCTAAACCTATAAAACTGCGAATATAGCCAAATGTCAAAGAATCGCCTTTAAAAATTACTTTGGCAAAAACCGGCAAAAGCGTTTCATATGGCAATACCAGAAGGCTCACCAAACTAACCATAAGCAGCACCATGCTTATTTCAGATGTATGTTTCAGATAAGTGAAGCCTTCTGCCAGTTCATACGTGATTTTCTTTTTTTCACGAGAAGTAGTGTCATGTACCGGTAGCCTCATTAATAAAAGTGAACCAATAACAGCAATAAAACTGAGGGCATTTATTAAAAAACATATACCTGCGCCAAACCTTTGCAGAACAATGCCCGATAGGGCAGGCCCGACTATTCTGGCAAAATTCACCATCGAAGAATTGAGAGCAAGGGCATTAGTAAGGTCTTCAGGAGAGGTCATGAATGAGGGATAAATATGGGACAATTTTACAATATTTAACCCTCAATGAAAAAAAACATTATACTTTTTATAACTATTGATAAGACATTAGTAAGATCTTACTGTGAAGGTACATGAAAATATATTGAATAATTTAATGAATAACATAATTTTCAATTTTTTTTCATTTAATTTCTGTTTAAATTTGATTGCAGGAGAATTAAAATAATTACTTGCACTATATAGTACATCCCGGTCCATTTCTTTAAGAATCTCATAGCTTTAATATCTTAAATAAGGAGCCAGATTCTTCCCTCTGTAAGGTTTAACTGTGTACATATACCATAAATATGCTTCGTTACTTTTTAAATGAATAATGGTTGATTTATAGCTTAGTTCATTAAAATTTATCCACATAAGGGCAGCAATCTCACCATTGTGTTTTAATCCTGTACATTTTTCTCCTTTATTTAATAAAGCAGAAATTTTTCTTCTGAATATCCGGCATTCAATGTTCCTATTATTTTTATATCTTCTGGTCCAAGTAATTCAAATGAATAATCGGATATTATTCTTTTAAGTTCTGTTATTTCATGGACATTAATTCCCTCCAGAAATAAATAGTATGGTGTAAACTCTACCCCAATCTTTTGAATAATAGAACTTATGGAATCCAAAGTTAAACCGTAACGAATCTTGGTTTGTATTTTTTTCAATAATGATTCAATTGGTTTTTCTTGAGACATACTTTTTATTTTTTTAGTTCGTGTTTATGTTGCGACCATATTCCCCATTACCCGGTAGAAGATTCATTTTTTGTCTAAATTCTTCAGATGTCATTATTTTTCTGTCATTTGCACTGGCAAGAACATGGATCCTTTTAAGAAGATCGTTATTACTAGCCAATATTGTTCTGGAGGAATCGTACCAAATATTATCCTCAAGTCCAACTCTTACACCTCCTCCAATTGCAATTGCAATTGAGTTCATCTTTAATTGTTGGTCACCAATACCTGCAAAGCTCCAGATTGAACCTTCTGGTAAATCTCTTATCATAATTCCGGCATGTAAAATGTCTGCCTGAGCACAAGCAATATTTCCCAATAAAAGATTGAAATAGTATGGAGGAGTAAGTAATCCTTTTTTAATAAGATATTTTGCATAATTAATCATTCCTGCATCAAAAGCCTCCAATTCAGGAACAATTCCCAGTTTTTTCATTTTTAAAGCTAAATTATGGATCATATCAGGAGAATTAATGCTTTCAATTTTATTGAAATTCAATGAACTAAGAGTCAGGCTTCCCATATCTGGTTTTAAGAATCCTTCTAATTCCAAGGCCTCTGACCGTTCCTCAAATCTATTGAATGTCCTTCCGCTTAGAGAAACACAAACAACCAAAGTAGGAGCGAATTTTCTTATCCCTTCAATTATTGCAGCATAAATTTCCTTTTTATAAGTCGACTTTTCTGTTTGAGGATCTCTGGCATGAAGATGTACTTTTGTTATTCCCAGTTCCCAGGCAAAATGGATATCCTCAATTATTTCATAGATACTTACAGGTACATGAGGAGTCATACTCTTAACAGGGATCATTCCTGTCGGAGTAAAGTCGATAATTAGATTTCCTTCCATGAATATTCATTTTAAATGAACCTAGGTAAATATAATTGATATAGCTACATCAATAGCCATTAATCCAAATAAAAAAGTCGATATATAGTAAATCCTTCCCGTGTGATTTCACCAAGTGTTATTTAAAGATATGGTGTTATTATAGCTTTATTTCCCGATACAGAAATTTCTGAAAATATTGCCCAGTATCTCGTCTGATGTTATTTCACCTGTAATCTCACCCAGGTAATGGATCGCCTGCCGGATATCAATTGCTATAAGATCTTCGGGGATCTGATTCTCAAGTCCTGATGTTACTCTTTCAAGGCTTTGTGACACCTTAAGCAAAGCTTCATAATGTCTTAAATTAGTGATTATTATCTCTTCTGAGCTAAACTTTTCCTTTAAGATAACTTCGCCAAGTTTCACGCGGAGTTCTTCAAGTCCTGATCCATCTTTGGCTGAAATAAAAAGCAGTGTTTCCTTCTCTTCCAGAATGATTTGTGCAGCAAGTTCTGACCGCAGGTTCTCAGGAGCCGCATCGGTTTTGTTAATGAGAATAATTAAACACTTTTCAGATCCTATTGTCATCTCCCTGATCAGCTGAGTCCTTTTATTGATAGATTCAGCTGAATCTGAAATTTCATCTATTAAAAGTACTACAGAAGCCTGACCTATTTTTTCATGAGTCTTTTTTATTCCAATCACTTCGACGACGTCAGAAGTTTCCCGTAGCCCTGCAGTATCTATGAACCTGTATTCAACACTATCAATCACAATAGTATCTTCAATTGCATCTCGAGTAGTCCCCGGAATTTCTGATACGATGGCTCTTTCCTCTTTCAGAAGGGCATTCAGGAGAGTAGATTTGCCGGAATTTGGTTTCCCGACAATAACAACAGGAATTCCGTTCTTCAACGCATTACCAATGTTGAAAGAATTTACAAGCTTATCAGCAAGTTCCTTTATTTTCCTGATTATTGCCTTTAGCTCATTCCTGTCGGCAAATTCAACATCTTCTTCTCCAAAGTCGAGTTCAAACTCAATAAGAGAGGCAAAATTCAGCAATTCTTTCCTTAGTCCGCTTATTTCAATTGAAAAACCTCCACGCATCTGATTTAAGGCAATTTTGTGAGAAGAACGGTTCCGGGATGATATCAGATCTGCGACAGCTTCAGCTTGCGAAAGGTCCAATTTTCCATTCAGGAAGGCTCTCTGGGTAAATTCACCAGGTTTTGCAGCGACGGCTCCATTATTTATTAGCAATTCAAGAATTTTTCTGAGTATGTAAGGAGAAGCATGACAGGAAATTTCAATGGAATTCTCACCAGTGTATGAGTAAGGCGCTCTGAAAACAGTCAGAAGTACTTCATCGATAATTTCATTGCCTTCTCTAATATCCCCAAGAACAACGGTAAATCCCTTAATATCTGCGAGTTTAATATTCCTGTCTGACGGATGAAATATCTTTCCGCAAATAGCAAAGCTCATTGTTCCGCTAATTCTTATTACAGCAATTGCCCCTCCAAGAGCTGTTGCTGGAGCGCATATAGTTTCTTCCGTTATAACCATGCAAATGACGCCGATTTTTGGCAAATGTATGAAACTTAATTGAAAAGAGCAGTGAGGTGTGAGGCATGAGGTATGAGGAGTGAGGTTTGGAGATCAGGGCTATAATAAACCCTGCAGCAAGCGACCTTTATCCAGAAACCATAAATTGTGATAATTATCATTTCTGTTTAACGATTTACCGGGAATTATTCGGTATTTTTGAAAGTGTGATTAAAACAACATTTAATACCAGGTGTTTATGAGTGTTCTGTTAAATAAAGATTCAAAAGTTATTGTTCAGGGTTTTACTGGCAATGAAGGAACTTTCCATGCCACACAAATGATAGAATATGGTACAAAAGTGGTAGGTGGCGTTACACCTGGCAAAGGAGGTCAGGTTCATCTGAATTTACCTGTCTACAATACGGTAAGAGAAGCAGTTGCCGGCACTGCTCCTGATGTTTCAATAATATTTGTTCCACCTGCAGTCGGAGCCGATGCAATTATGGAAGCTGCAAATGCCGGAGTTAAACTCATCGTGGCAATAACAGAAGGAATTCCAGTATCTGATATGGTCCTTGTAAAAGAATATCTTAAATCCTGCCAAAGCAGATTAATCGGACCAAATTGTCCTGGTATTATTACTCCAGGTGAATCAAAAGTCGGCATAATGCCAGGATTCATACATAAAAAGGGTACAGTAGGGATAATATCTCGTTCCGGTACTTTGACATATGAAGCAGTCGATCAGGTTACAAGGATGGGACTTGGTCAATCGACATGTATCGGTATTGGTGGAGATCCAGTTGTGGGAACTACTACACTTGATGCAGTCAGATTAATGATGGACGACACTGATACTGAAGCAATCGTAATAATAGGAGAGATAGGCGGAAATATGGAAACAGAAGCTGCAGAATGGATAAGGGACCACGGTACCAAATCGGTTATCGGTTTTATTGCCGGTCAGACTGCTCCCAGGGGGCGCAAAATGGGCCATGCCGGTGCAATAATAGGAGGAAAGAATGACACAGCCGCTGCAAAGATGGAGATTATGAAAAAGTGCGGGATCCATGTTGTTCAGTCACCGGCCGATATAGGGATCACAGTATCAAAAGCAATAGGCCAAACATCTCCCTATAATCAGACTTGACTGGTGAGATTGCTTCGTCTCCGCCAATTGGCGGATCCTCGCAATGACTGGGTCTTTTACTTACTTAGTTTATCTCCCAAAAGAAGACTAGTTCATTTGCAGGGTCATTGCGAGCACAGCGAAGCAATCTTTAAATCCAATTATGAATTAAACTTAGTAGAAGTGTCCCACGATGTGATATTGAGGGGTAAATTATTTCTTCTATATTTGCAGGAATTTTAACAATACCGATATGAAATTACTTGAAGGAAAAACAGCTTTGATAACCGGTGCATCCAGGGGAATTGGCAAAGCAATCGCAATCAGGTTTGCAAAAGAAGGTTCTGATATTGCCATAACTAATATCGTAGATGATGAAGAGTTCAAAACAACAATTAAAGAGATTTCAGCTTTAGGTGTAAAGGCAAAAGGATACGTTTCAAACGCAGCCAGCTATGAAGATTCTCAACGCGTTATAAATGACGTATTAAAAGATTTCAACAGAATTGATATTCTTGTTAATAATGCAGGAATAACAAAAGACACCTTGCTTATGCGAATGACTGAAGATCAGTGGGATTCGGTTATAGCCGTGAACCTTAAATCGGTTTTTAATCTGACAAAAGCCGTTTTGATGACCATGATAAAGCAAAAATCAGGCTCGATTATAAATATGAGCTCAGTGGTTGGTGTTTCAGGCAATGCCGGACAAAGCAATTATTCCGCTTCAAAGGCAGGAATTATTGGGTTTACAAAAAGTATTGCAAAAGAAGTCGGATCAAGAAATATAAGATGCAACGCTATTGCCCCAGGATTTATTCTTACCGAAATGACAGAAAAATTACCTGAAGATGTAAAAAAAGAATGGGCCGATAAAATTCCTCTCAAACGTGGCGGAACGCCTGAGGATGTGGCAAATACGGCTTTGTACCTGGCCTCAGATTTGTCATCTTATGTAACAGGACAAACAATTCATGTATGTGGAGGTATGTTAACTTAAAAATATTTATTATCTTTACGAAACCGCAGGGTGCCCATCCTTTCTAGCACGAGGAAATGCAGCGAGACATATTTATTCCACACTTATTTTAAAAGGGCGCCCTGCTTCTTTTTTTTATATAACGCTGATCGATGCATAACACTGTTTTCTTCCTGATTCTTATTCTCCCCGTTACAGGTTTTATTATTGAAAGATACCTCGATTATCTTAACTCTCTCATGTGGTCAGATATACTCCCTGAGAGACTGAAAGGGATTTGCGATGAAGAGGCTTACAGGAAAACCCAGCTATATCAAAAAGACAATAACAGATTGTCAACGTGGTCATCAGTTTTAAATCTGGCAGTCATTCTGATAATGATTATTGCAGGTGGCTTTGCGCTGGTCGATAATCTCGCCAGGTCATTAAGTGCTAATCTTGTAATAATAGCTCTTGCTTTTTTTGGAGTAATCGGATTTGTATCAGATATTATCAATATTCCATTTGGATACTATGATACATTTGTTATTGAAAAGAAATATGGATTCAATACAACGACACTCGGGACGTTTATAACTGACCACCTCAAATCTTGGTTTATTGCTCTTATGGTAGGTGTTCCCGTTCTGGGTCTTATTACCTGGTTTTACTATAAGACAGGAAGAAATTTCTGGCTATATGCATGGGGATTAATAACGGTATTTTCTGTTTTCATCAATCTTTTTTATTCTGAGTTGATTGTTCCTTTGTTCAACAAACAGGTTCCTTTGCCTGACGGATCACTAAGAAATCAAATCGAAACCTTCTCTCAAAAAACAGGATTCAAACTAAGAAATATCTATGTTATTGATGGTTCGAAGAGAAGCACAAAGGCGAATGCATACTTTTCCGGATTCGGTCCAAAGAAAAGAATTGTACTGTATGATACTTTGCAGAAGGAGCTTTCAGAGGAAGAGATTGTTGCTGTGCTTGCTCATGAGATCGGACATTACAAAAAGAAACATGTTTTATTGAATCTCATATTTTCCGTTTTTACTACAGGATTAATGCTTTTTCTCTTATCAGTTGTTGTAAACAACCCGTCCCTCTCAAAAGCTTTAGGATCAGAAAATGCCAGTTTCCACATGGGATTGATTGTATTTGGAATTCTATATAGTCCGTTATCATTGATTATTGGTTTGCTTACAAACTGGGTATCACGGAAAAACGAATTTGCAGCTGACAATTATGTACGAGAAAAATTCAAACCTGAACTTTTGGCAACAGCTTTGATAAAACTTTCAGTAAAAAACCTTTCAAACATGATGCCCCACCCAGCTTATGTCTTTTTTCATTATTCTCATCCCCCTTTACTTCAGAGACTTGAGAAACTGGAACCTTGAAGAAGGCTTTAATGGCTTTAAAAGCTATAAAAACATAAGAAAGCGTGCTGGGATTTAAGTTTAGTTAATTTTTTCTTTTATTGCATCTAAAGCATCTACAGCCTTTAGAGCTTTTTATTATATTTGCGAAAATTTTTGCCTCCTTAGCTCAGCTGGTAGAGCAGCTCATTCGTAATGAGCAGGTCGTGGGTTCGAGTCCCATTGGAGGCTCAACATTATTACAAATATGAAAAAGGAAAGTTTTTTGTTCATGTTACTGACCGTCCTGATGCTTATAGTTTCGCAGGATATATATTCTCAGACAGGCAAAGTTCCTCCATTTAAAATGATTCGGGCCGATGGCAAACTATTTAGGGCACACGATCTTCCAATAGGGAAGCCAATTATTATCATTTATTTTTCACCCGATTGTGAAGAATGTCAGAAGTTTACAGAAGCGTTGCTAAATAGGATTGATGACTATTGGAACGCATCTATTGCTATGGTTACCTACCTGCCAGTCGCTAAGGTTAACGAGTTTGTTTCAAAATATAAATTAAATATTTACCCTAATATATTTGTTGGGACAGAGGGAAACTCATTTTTTCTAAGAGCCTACTATAATATACAATCATTCCCTTTTGTTGTATTATTCAATAAGGATGGCGATCTGAAGAAGATTTATGAAAAGGAAGTTAACCTGGAGGATTTGACAAATCGTCTTAAAGCTCTCTGAGTTATTATCCGGGCTTGAAATCATATTATCGACCTACAGATTCAATGCTATTCTTCTTTTGAACAAAGGCCTTTTTAAACTCTCTGGAAAAAAAATTAAAAGTTTTCAGTAAAATTATAAAGGATAAACGGGACAAATAATTTATTTGCTGAAAAGAATCTATTCATTATTTTTGTCAGGTTTTAAAAATTGCGGGAGTAGCTCAGGGGTAGAGCATCAGCTTCCCAAGCTGAGGGTCGAGGGTTCGAATCCCTTTTCCCGCTCAAATAAACACTTCACAATCAGAGCTTTACAAGGACTCACGACATTGACTGCTGTGAGTCCTTTTTTATTTGCAATGAAATTTGCAATATAAACTAACGTATAAGAACCTTTAGTTTGTACGAAAAATTTAAACCTCACATCTAATCCTTCGAAAACTTTTTCCAGAAAAAATATGGCATTGCAAAACACCTGTTATCTTCTGACCATTAGGTTTTCTGTTTTTAATTAAAATTTCCTCAGAAAAAATTTGGGTTTAATGAAATGAATGAAAATACATGGCGACCTGAAAATCTTTTTGTTAAGAAAGAAAAAATTGAGTTGATGTAAAATCAACGAGACTTTTCTCATGTATCACCCCGCCCTAAAAACACCCTCTGCCCCTGCCGTAGGGGGTTAGAAGGTATATTTTACACCCCCACGCCTGTTTCTTGTTTATTAGTATTTATGTATAGAAAAAGTAAATATGAAACTACAAGACAAATATAAATATGACAGCACCATCTTAGGATTAGAAAATCTTTATATGGTTGATTATGAAGGCAATTTCTTCATTAACTCACCATGCATAATGGCAACTTACAAAACCATATTCACTGGAAGAACATACTTACTTGTTGACTGTTCCTATGGTAAAAATAGCAGGATGTATTCAGTGGTGTTAATGGATGTTTATTGTGAAGATTATGTCATTTATTTGATTGTACGAGACCTGTTTTTACACAGGGTATTTAATATTAACCTCTACATAGATGATGGTGAAATCATAGGTTTGTCGGTGCTGATTGATATGGATTTCTTTATACAAAGGTTGAAAGGGGATAAATATGGTGTCAAATAGTGATTCTAAAGGCTGTCAGACCACCCTTGAAGAGTTATGTGAGGGTCTTAATACTGATGGAAAATTTTCTCATCTGCAAGTGTTTCTACATCGTAATTTTAAATGCCAGATTGGCAGCAAATTCTTAATGGTAACTCCTTCAGTATTTGGCTTAGTTGTGGTTAAAGATTTGACGTATAAAAACGGAATTGTTATTGTAGAATTTCTTGACTGTGTAACTGAACAGGTCGGGAATGTCCGAATAGTTATCAACGATGAAAGACTCAGCGTTTTATTTATCTGTTTTGAGGATATAAAGAGCATTGTATTAACAGATAATAAAAAAGTTGTTGATGATTCGGGTCTATTGGAATTCGAATACTAATTTCAATTTCACGCACCTATATTATCTTCTCAAAGGCTTAATATTCAATAATATTGTACATTTACACCAAATTTTTAACTTATGGATAAGAAAAGCAAAGACCGATTCGAAATTACCGAGCTTTTTATGGCGATGGCTGGCAAAGACAGATGCTTCACAGGCATAATAAAAAGATTGAAAGATATTGAAGGCAATCCTTTTGTTTTCAGCAGAATTGTTATGCCAGACGGTCTTTTATGTGCACAAGAAACAGACCAGAAAGCACTTGGAGAAAACCTCGATAAGATGTGTGTTATGATACTTGATAAAAATTTACATGGCGATACTGGAAAATCAACTGAAATCTTTGGCACTCACTTCTTTCTGAATTAATATCTGTTTGTTGTCACACTAATGGCTTAATAAACATATTTTAAACAGTTCTACCGAGCCATAAAGAACATGATGGTCTAAATATAAATAAAAGGTGCAATAGTTCCTATGAAGTTGGAAATGATGCACTTTTCCGAACATTGTGATAACCACACAATACTTGTGCGTTGTCAATGATTGTCTCACCACCTTTAACATGAGGGAAAATATGGTCTGCTTGATATTGTGTCCAACTTACTTGTGCTTCTTTCTCTGGTTTTCCGTTTGCTAAACATTGCTGACAAAGTCCTTTGTCTCGTCTGTAAATTTTTATTTTCTCTGCTTCATTAAACAATCGTTTTTCGTCAAGTGCTTTTAAAGAAATGTTTTGTTTTGCCAGAAACTCAAAGAACATTTGTCTGATTATGATGTCTCGTTCTTGTAAATTGTTTTGGCTCTGTTGTCTATTATCGCTAAAAACAACAATATCCATATCCTCTTGGTCTTTTTTTGCCCATCTTTCATAAAATTCAAAAAAGAATTTGTTGATGAGAGTTTTTTCGTTATCCCCTATTGCATAATGCTTTTTTAAGTGTCTGATGACTAAGTAGAAAGTGAGTATTATATATTCGACTGATAGTTCTTTAATGCCCGACTTTTCATCAAACATTGGGTCATTCTTGAAGATATCGTAAAATAAGTTTAAATTTTTGATGCAATTCTTTGCAATTTCGCTATTCTCAAAAGTGTAATTACCAATTCCATCATCTGCAACATACTTCTCAATGAATTCAGTTACTGCTACATCTTTTAATTCTGCATAACCATTTGCTTCTTCAATTATTAAAAACCTTGTCATCAATGTTAAATGCTGCATACGGTTATTATCCCGTTCAATTATTTGAAAAAATTTATGCTTATCAGGATTTGAATCAATCGGAACATAATTATCATAATCAAATGTCTCATCATCACTATATTTCACAACAAAATTCCTTGACAAACTTGATAATTTTGCATGAGCAATTTCCATAAAGTTTAATTGTTCACCTTGTTGTAATCGCCTAAAAATTTCTGTTGCTACTTTTTGGTGTTCGGGATTTTTTGGGTCGTCAATATTCATGACGATGTCAGCATTAATCATAAGTTCTTTGTCAACGAACTTTCGTAACTCAGTAGATAAATCCATGAAATATTTGTTTGCAAGGTCTGGATGAATATCTTTTAATGATATGGGTAATTTAAATTTGTTTTCAAAGAATTCTTGGATAGCAGTAATTCGTTGCTGCCCGTCAATTATTTCTTTAACAATTCTATCATGCGATAATCTAACTTCACGCACAACAAGTCTTGGCACATAATAACGTCTCAATAAACTGTCAAACCAACTTTGTTGTTTTTTTTCTGCCCAAACACTTTTTCTTTGGTACGCAGGTCTTGTTATGTAGTCCTCTCTGTATTCAAAGAAGTCTTTTATGGGAATGGTGACCTGATTGATGAGATATTCTCTTTTTGGATTAAATGACATATTATTTGTTTTTTATGCTGGTTAAAATTATATACTGTTGTCTATTTTTATTATTATTACCGCTTTTACTGCCTGTTAGTTGCAGGACTTATTCTCTTTATATCTTTTCAACCATTCAATATATTCTTGGGGATTTTCTGCTTTAACACCTGATGGAAATATTATTCCATTTCTTATTTGTGTAAAATCATCAGAATTTATTAGATATGAATAAAAAAACGAATTTTGCTCCAAAATAAATTTATCTTCTTGGAAACTCTCTATTTTATAAATATCGCCAAATTGAGTTTTTATTATTTCTGGAATTTTCATGTCAGTTTAATTTAGATATACTGGATAAATTGATATGGATTCATTAAAATCATCGTATCAAATTGGAATAAAGTTAAGTAGTATCTAAGTTAAAATAATATTTTTGTGTAAAAAATTTTATTTAAAGATTCTGTTTCCCTGCTGTGAAACGTTGGAATTAGGTATTATTGAATTTCTTCTCTATCTACTTCAACCATCCTGACCATAGAGGTTTAATAGAGGCAACTAACACTGATGACTAATCAATTGCAAGAATTTTTTCCAATATGATATTTCATGCAACAAATCATATGTTTCTTTATCGTCAAGAAGAAGTTTAAAAGAATTAAATAGGTTAATGACCTAATAATCCTTCAGGCAACGAACAGAACAGCCACTTTGTTTATAGTATAAGTCCCTGTATACCTCACTGAAATTAAAGTTCATGCTGCGGGTATAAGTGCCTACTGTATTGCTTTCGAAAGTTGACCACCAATAGGCGATTTCTCCAATAAAAATGAATACCCCATTGTTGAGACGGTAGCCACCCGGGAGAGCAGTAAAACCACTGCTATTGTTACTCGTTTGGTCGTTGCCAGTAGTGCCTGCTACTGCCCATGTAGTCCAACCCGATTTGGCTGCTATTGATTTGGCAATATCCATTCCGTTACCCGCATAACCATATCCATTGTTTGTAAGGTAACTGGTAAAAGTTGTCCACTCGGCATCAGTAGGAACATGCCAGCCAGTAGGACATACATTACGACTGTCTGTCACTGCATACCAAGTATATAGTCTGCCATAAGTCGCCACATTATTCTCATTACCATCGTATGACCACTGGTATTTGGGTGCATTTTCACTTGTTATATTCAAAGTTGCTGGAGTAGTTGTGCCAATTAAATCACCATTACTGTACTTAGTTGTTTTTAGGTTTTCTTTCATCCATACCTGATTGCCAATAGTTATGGTGTTATAAATATTCCCGTCTACATCTGTGACAGTGCCTAAAGGTACAGTAGTAAATGTTAAATCACTTCCATATGTTGTTCCAAGAGAATTTACTGCTTTTATTCTGTAATGATAAGTTGTACCTGCTGGTAAACCTATAATAATTACACTTATATTAGTGTTAGTATTTCCTGCTATAGGACTTTGGGTGGCTGTTACAGTACTACCATAATTTGCAGTTATCCCATATTCAAAGGTTATATCAGTAGATAAATTATTGGCATTTGAAGAACCATTCAATGTTGCACTTGTCCCACCTATATTAGTTGCCGCCAATGTTGTGGCTGTTGGAACTTGACCTAATGTTGCAATAGTTAAATCACTTCCATATGTTGTCCCAAGAGAATTTACTGCTTTTATTCTGTAATGATAAATTGTACCTGTTGTCAATCCTGAAATATCTGCACTTACACTGGCATTTGTATTTCCTGTTACAGGACTCTGAGTGGCTGAAATTGTACTTCCATAACTTGTAGTTGTCCCGTATTCAAAGGTTACAACAGTAGATAAATAATTGGCATTTACTGAACCATTCAATGTTACACTTGTTACAGTTAAATTTGTTGCTGAGAGTGTTGTAACTGTTGGAACTTGACCTAATGTAGTAAATGTAATGTCATTGCTATTGGTTGTTCCAAGTGAATTTACTGCTGTTATTCTATAATGATAGATTATTGCTGCCGTTAATCCTGTAATATCTGCACTTGCGTTGATACTCGTATTTCCAGTTATTGGACTTTGAGAGGCGGTTACCGTACTTCCATAACTTGTGGTTGTTCCATATTCAAAAGTTACTACAGTAGATAAATAGTTTGCATTTACTGAGCCATTTAAAGTTGCGCTTGTTGCAGTTATATTTGTTGCATTTGCAACCATTGGAGAAGGTGATTGTCCTAAAGTTGTAAAAGACATTGCCATCCCATATCCTGTTCCAGCAGTATTCGTAGCATATGCACGGACATAATAATTTGTAGCACCATTCAAATCTGTCATGTTGCTTGAAAAACTACCTGAACCTGCGCCATCTGAAGTTTTATTGTCGGCAATTGTAGGGGTAGTACCTGTACTCCAGCACACACCACGAATTATTACTGTCGAACTGCCTTCATCGGTTATATTTCCACCACATGTTGCTGTAGTTGCTGTAATATTAGAAACAGTGGTAGTCGCAATTACAGGTACTTTTTCTTTTTTACATCCAGTTAAAATGGTTACTATAACTATAGTAATAATTGCCAGATAATACTTAATTATTTTATTCATGATTAAAATATATAATTCACTGATATTATCAAATATACATTTTTTTTTAAGACCCTTTTTTAATCTTGAATTAAAAACCATCAAAACAATTAATAGTTAATGAATCTTTTACCCATAAATCTGAAAATGAAAATAAAAAAGTGGTACATTTTGAAATCGCTACATTTCACCCTATTAGTAGGCTTTGGAATGTACCGTCTCGGTGGTCAAATAGTCCTCATCTATAAAAAACTTTAAAAGGGCGTTTATTTGTGTTTGGAAATGCGAGAGCAATTTTTATTTCTGATGCTAAAATAAACTCGGCAATATAAATTGTTCATTATTATTTGTTACAGTTTCAATTTTCTTCTTGTCAATATCAAATGCTTCAGATAAATATTCTGCACTACCATTAGGGTCTTGATAAATGATTTTCTGAATATGGTTTTTACTACCGTCAAATAAATCTTTGTCGATTTCTCTGTTAAAGGAAGGAAACGAATAACCGATAATAACCAAAATATCCGTTTCAGAAAAAATTTTGCTTGCTTGTTCCCGTGCTATATTAGATAATGGAGAATCTTTTTCCCAAGCATAATTTATATATCGGGCAAAGCTAATTAGGTCATGGTTGAGATTTTTGAAAATAAAATCTATTTCTTTAATTATTTCATCTAATGATAAATGTTCTGTTTTAAACATATAGTTGAAGTAATTTGTCTCCGTATCGTAAAACCCATGAAACCCGTTTAAATGACAAACGCATAGATTTTTGTTGTGGTCTTTTTCATCTGGAACGTAACTTAATCTTTGATCAATATCACCCCACTTTATATTATCACAAAACAATTCATATGCTCCTTCTATTTGTAAATCATAATTCCAAGTAACAAACCGAATATTTTGGTTCAATTTGGGAATATGCTTGTCTGAGTCTTTTTCAAGACAAGTGGCAAGTAAACTAATATATCTTTGGTCAATTGTTTTGAACCTTTCAGTTGCTTTGTCAAAGTTTTTTAAATTTTTATCACCAGTTAATTGCCATATTGTAAAAAACATACTTACAGATGTTTTCAAATCAGTAAGTTTATGCCAAGAGTCATTCAAATATAGTTTTTTGGCAAAAGTATCTATTGTATTAAATTCAATTGCTTTTTTCCCATGATAACCCATATTCCAAAATATTTTGTCTTTATCATTTATATAATTATTTTCTTCTGCCTCTGAAAAAGTGGCATCAGGCAACACATATTTTGCTAAATCAATCATTTTCCCGCCTTGCTCTTTCCATATTGGGCATGCATGATAACTTGCTCCAGCACCAAATAAATATGTTATTCTCTTGCTCATTTCCCTTCAATAATTCCTATTTCTTCTTCTATCAAACCATAAAGTTGATAAACAATTTCGTTTATTCTGCTTTCGCAATAGTCAATTCTATTTTTCAGATGATTTATTTTTGTGTCAAGTTTTGTCGTGATGATTTCATCGTGAAGGGATAGAATCAAATCAACATTCCTTACAATTTCATCATACAAAGATTTTTCGTTTTCGTTTTTGAAGTCTATTTTGCAAATTGGAATTGCTTCAATTTCCGATTTCTTGATCTTTGGGAAAAGTGTTTTAAAATCAGAATTATTTTTTAACCAAAACCATTTTCCTAAACTGCTATTGATAATCGCCAAAAGATATTTCGGTGAATAATTGCTTACTGAAATTATATTATAAAGAGTATTCAAAGTGTAAAAATTATTTTCGTCAAGTGTTGCAACTGGAGTTTTACCGATTTGCCGTATTAAAATTTTAGGATTCAAGAAATATTTTTCATCTCGTTTTCTGTGTAACCAATTACCATAATGGACAAATTTTTTTCTCCAATTTAGTTTATAAGTGTTAATGTCTTTACCGTCTAAGACTTTCTTCCAAGTTTTATCAATGGGTTTTTCAGAAAGGAAATCCGCTTTAGTATCGTTACCGTGACTTCCTCCTAATTGAATGCCGATACAAATGTCTGTTAATTCTCCAAGTGAAATAGAGCAAGATGTAATCTTCTCAATAAGTTCTTCTGAAATATCATCAATCGCTACATTAAATTTGAAGTTTTTGCTTGTCAAAAATTTCTTTATTGGTATTTGAATTACTTTTCCGCTTTCAATTTTGATGCTACTATTCTTCCTGCTTTTCTTGTTCTCAATAATTATTATCACTGTTTCAACCTGTGCTTTTTCAAATACTTTATGATTAAAAACATGAATAGTTTCCAATGAAAATTTTTTTAAAATCAATTCTCTGATTCTGGTTGCGTTTTCATTTACAAGAATGGCATTAGGTATAATGAAACTGAATCTACCTTTATCACTTAAAAGTTTTAATGCCTTTTCGCAAAAGAAAACATATAGGTCATATTTGCCTCCGTATGACTGGTACTTTGAAGCGAGGTAATTTTTAACTGAATCATCAAAAGTTTCTCTGCCCAAAACATAAGGCGGATTTCCAATTACAACATCAAATCCACCTTGCTTGAAAACTTCTGGAAAACCGTTCTGCCAATTAAATGGCTTTACTTTTTTCTCTTCACCAAAATCTAAAGCATCTGTATAAAAATCTGTATCAACCAAACTATTTCCGTCCTTGATGTTGTTGTCAAGTGTTGGTAAAACTCTTTCGTTAAACAAGCGAAGTTGCGTTGCTATGCTTGCTTCTGTTTCTCCTTCCATACATTTCAAAAGCAAACTTAATTTGGTTACTTCAACTGCATTTACATCAATGTCAACTCCATATATGTTATTTAATAAAATTCTTTTCTTCTCTGATGTTGTTAAGTGCCCATCAGGTGTCAGTACATCTTCTTTCCCACCTCTCGATTTTAATGGTTTGCCATTGTTGGAATAATAATTTTTATGAAAGTCCATCAGATATTGATAAGCACCGATTAAAAAGCTGCCGCTACCACAGGCAGGATCAACTATCTTTATTTTGCTTACTTCTTTCGGTGTTTTTTTATCAATAAGTTTTCCGACTGTATTTTTTACGATGTATTCAACAATATATTGAGGTGTGTAGTATACACCACCTGATTTTCTTACTTCAGGTTTTTCTTCAATTTTTGCATGATGTGCTGGAGTAATACGGATTACTTTTCCGAGAAACTGCTCATAAGCCGTTCCCAAAATTTCAACAGGCATTGCATCAAACGCATAAGGACTTGGGTAATATAATTCGTTTAGTATCGTCTTTATGATTTTGTTTTCGATTTTCAGATGTTCGCTAATGCGGTCTTTTTTAAAATCAAAAATCCCTGAATTAAATTTTTCGTCTGCTTTACGAAACTGCTGAAACAGATTTTGGTAATAGTCGCCTTCTAACAACGCATGTTTCAGGTTTCCATAAGGTTCAACGCATCTATCCTCTGCAATTCGAAGAAAAATGATTCTGTCAATGGTTTGCTGAACTACAAAATTTATTTCATCTTCGTTAAGGTCTTTGTTGTTCCAACTGATCGAAGTTGCAAAGTAGGTTCTCCAACCATTAAGAGATTGCAAAAAATCTTTATCAACTGTTGTTGTACCTTTTTTCTGTGTATCGCTTTGTACAAACTTGTCAAAACTGCCTTTCAGAACTTGCTCTTTGCTGAAAATTTCCCAGATAAAATCAAACTCATTAATGTATTCATGAAATGTTAAATATTTTATTCGTGCTATTGATGCCTTGTCGGTAAGGTTTGGTTTTTTTGTACAATCATAAATAGAAAATTCTTCAAAGTTGGTTACTATAGAAATGGGAAGTTTTGCACTCCACCCGTATCTTCGAACTTGAAATGCAGGTTGTATTTCTTCTTTAATTGCAACACTTGGTTTCTTTGCTTCAACAAAAAACAGTCGTTTACCACCAACTAAACGGAATGAATAGTCGGGTGCTTTGGTTGCTCCACCAACTTTTACTTTATCTTCGTGAATTACTTCTCTGTATGCTTCTGCATAACCTTCCTCGTTGTCAATATCCCAACCCAGTACTTTGAAAAACGGGTCTATGAAGTCCCTACGAGTTTGGGTTTCGTTATAGTCCGTTTTTTTATAACTATAATATTGTTCATTAAAGCGGTGAACAAGTTCTGATATCTTCTTAAATGCTATTTCTTTCTGGTTCATATACAACTGACGAGATTATCAATATTAATTGTTATTGCTTTAATCAAATATATGAAATTATAAACTTATTTCTTGGATGGGAGATTTAATTATTTGTATTAAGGTTAGCTAAATGTTTGTTGATCAGGTCAGATTATAACATTTCGGTTATAATCTTAAAATTTTATGCAGCAAAAAATATTACCTTCGTTAATATAAGAATAAATATAAATCAACATACATAATCACAATTGGATGAAAAGCACGAATAAATTGATTATTGCCTGTTTATTAAGATGTTATCATATACGGGTTTCGTCCAAGTCAGAAATAAACGCCACTATGGCGTTTACATAGTAGTTAGCAGCAAGCATATAGACCCATACCACTATAGATTGTAATTGATGAAATGGAAAATAAGTATTCACTAAAATTAAAATTATTATGATATTTCTGAGTGCTGAGAGTCCAAGCTGGACTGATATTCTACAAGCATTAGGAGCTGTAATTGCGATACCCTTAACTTTAATAACTGTTTATAAATTAGTAAAAAAGGACAAGGAACGAGAATCAAAGATTAAAAGTTTATCAACTATTGCAATTCAATTGACTGAGATGCAAATTGAGGCTGAAAAAAGATATAAATCTTCTAAGAAACCGCATATTAGTATTGTTTGTGATGCGAATATCGAAAGGAAATACGTAAGGCTTGATTTTGTTAATACCAATATGAATACTACCATTGTAAATTTTAGGATATCAAATGATTTGACTAATTTTAAAGAGTTTACTGCTTCAATCTCATCGATAAATGATATTAATGGAACTCAACAGTTTTGGTTAGCATTAAGTTTTAAAGGAGAACCTTTTGAATATGCTGCATTACATTTGGATTATACAACTGAAGAAGGATATTTATTTATACAAGATATATTGATATTGTATGAAAGAGGAAAATATGTTCTTTCACCTACTGCAATAATAGATAAACAAAATAGTCCTGTAATTTAAATTATAAAAAATGCAAGCTAGTAACAAAGGCTCATACGTCATGTGGGTTTCAGGGCAATTTGCAATTTTCGGTTTCGACAACAAATTCTTAACGGGTGATCAGAAAGTGGTTCCGAACTCCCGCCCACTGCATACCCTCGCCTTTGGCGGTAATTTTTAATGAACTCCTAAATAACTAACAAATTATTGCGATGAAAAAATGCAAAATGTGCAAATGCGAAATTGATAATAAAGCGAAATTATGCAATCATTGTGGTTCAGATCAACGAGACATTTGTAGGTTTGTTAAAGTTACAGGATTAATCAATATTGTTTCCATAGTAGTGTTGGTATTTTCCTATACTCAATCCAATAATGCAAGAAAGGAAAAGGTGTTAGCACAAGAGGCTAATATTTCAGCGCATGTTGCTTTGCACAGTATAGATAGTTTAGGTAATCGTATTGAAATATTGACTAAACTAAATGCTGAAATCTCTTACATATCAACACACAGATACACAATAACGGTTGATGGGGGAATTAAGTATCCTGAGATTTTTAGTAATAAATTAGATTCTCTGATGCAAATTATAGAACCAGATAGAGATAAACAACAAAAATGGAAAGAGAAACTGAATAAATCAAAATAAGATAAAAGCTAAAGAATTTAATAAAACTACCGACTATAGTACATAACCATTATCGGAAACATTTCCAATTTAAGGGGCGTAACTCTGTTTATAGATTTGTACAGGTTGTTAGGATTTTGCTTCAATTTCCGTTGTTGGTCTTATATGTAACCATTTAAAAAAATCATAATTATTACATGACTGAAACCATTAATACAGACTAACCATATGTATGATCTGGTTTGTAATTATATCCTATTTTTACTATCATCCTATTTTAATCTTTTAAATGGTCTAAACAGATTGCTATATCAGTATCATCTTGTCCTGATTTAACTCAAAGGATATTATCAAGATTGTTATTCTCATTTTTATGCATACTCTACATAAACATCTTCATTAACTTTCTCAGTACAATTTTGTTGGTTCTGGTTTTTTGCGAAATATGCTGATAATTTTATTCATTTTTCAGCATTCTGATTTCTTCTCCATATTGATCACTCATATGCTTTACACTTTTAGCGAATCCTTTGATGCTATCTTTCTTGTTTTTGCTTTACTGCCATTGGTCGGTATGCATATCATTATCAAAATTCTTTCAGTAGCGATTTTTAAGTCGGTGTTTTTTAACAGCATCAAAAAAAATTGTTAACCAATGCTCGACTACTTCATTTGTTAGTTTAAAATTTTTACTATTTTCTTTGTCTGACCAACCATATTCATTTTGTTTGTTGATGTCAAATCTTAAACGTGTTTCCTCTAACTGTGTGTATTCGTTGAACGGGTCGTTCTTATAACCTCTTTCATCAAATACTCCATCCCAAAGGGATAAAAATACGTAAGTCCCTTCAGGAGTGTTTGAAGCAGAAGGATAAAATTGGATTGTTAGGAAGTAGCCATAACTTATTATATCAATGCCTTGATTTTGGTTTTCACGTATATTTAAATGCCAATCTGATTGTGATAATTTTATTTCGTCAAGCTGTTGCTTAAATGTTAGAATTAATTTATTGTATTCTTCATGTGTAAGTATAAGCCCTTCATTGCTGGTAAGAATTCGTACACGATTTTGGTTTTCCTTGATCTCTTCTTGCGCTTTATGAACTTTGTCAGCTACAGTTTCGATTTTTATATCCCCACCAAATTCTTGAATTTTTGCTTCAATAACTGAAGCAGCACTCTCAATACCCCATCTTTCTAAACCTACCCACAATCTGTTTTTAGGTAGCCAAGCAGGAATATTAATAGGCTTGTCGAGTGGAATAAAAGTTACAAAATCGTAGCCTAATTCAAATCCTTTATTTCTGATTGCAGTTTCTTCAATTTTAGTCCAAGGTGATTTTCCCCAGTCATTGCGAAAAAGAACAACCACAATTCTACTTTCTTGAAAAAATACCTTATTAAACAGTTCTTCACCGTCTCTTCCAGCAAGTTTCTTTTGATGTTCAGTATAAAGGAAAGTTTTAACTCTATCTTTAAGAAGAGAGTTAAGTTGAATTGCCAAATTTTCGTCTTGTTGTAAGAATGAAAAAGCTACGTCAAATTCATACTTTTTAGTTGTCATTTGGAATATATTTTAATGATAAGTAAAGTTTTGTGAGTTTTTAATTATCAAAATTGAATATAACCATTAAGTTTAGATTCGAAGAGCATTATATTTTAATAAACTCTTTGTCAAATCGGGATTTAATTAAAGTTAAATTTTTTTCAGTGAAGATGCATTAATTTTTGGTAAGAGTGCTTTTTCAGACTGTATTTCTACCATCCTTTTGTATTATAAAGTACTTTCTTAGTGGTAATGTAGCCTGACCGCAAATGGCTTAAAAGAGGCAACATTTGATGTAAAGTTTGTATCTGAAATTTATTCCCCTAAATTTGATGTTCTTAGAAGTGTTTTTTTTTCTTTATTATGAAAGAAATTAAAAACAAAGATTACATCTGTTGTTCTGTATAAATCTGAATCTTAGATTCGAATTAAATATACTATTTTGATAATAATGGAAACGGCTGAATATTATTTTGAACGTGGCAGTGAAAGAATAATACTGCAAGACTTTAAAGGTGCTATGGAAGACCTCAATCTTGCGATTGATTTAAATCCATCGAATGCTGTTGCGTATGGTAATCGTGGGATTCTAAAGAAAATCATGCAAGACTACATTGGTGCTATGGAAGACTTTGACAAAGCAATTGAATTAACTCCAAAGGATGCTTTAGCATATCACAATCGTGGTAATGCAAAAAGGGAGATTCAAGATTTCATTGGTGCTATTGAAGACTTTGACAAAGCAATTGAATTAAATCCAGAGGATGCTTCAACCTACGATGTTCGTGGTATTGCAAGAATTGCATTAACTGATTACAACGATGCCATAAAAGACTTTAATAAAGCCATTGAATTAAATTCAAGAAATACTTTAGCATTCATTAATCGTGGAATTGCAAAATGTGAACTTCAAGACTACAATGGTGCTTTAAAAGACTATGATAAAGCCATTGAATTTGACCCAAGGAATGCTTCAATATATAATAATCGTGGTAATGCAAAATGGAAACTTCAAGACTACAATGGAGCTATAGAAGACTATGATAAAGCCATTGATTTAAATCCAATGGATGCTGGAGTATATTATAATCGTGGAAATGTAAAATGTAAACTTGAAGACTACGATGCTGGTGTAAAAGACTATGATAAAGCCATTGAATTAAACCCAATGAATGAATTAGCATATGGTAGTCGTGGTAAGGCAAGAATTGAACTTAAAGACTATGATAGTGCTATTGAAGACTTTACCAAAGCAATTGAATTAAATCCAGAGGATGTTTTAGCATATGAATATCGTGGACTTGCAAAACGTGAACTTAAAGACTATCATGGTGCTATTGAAGACTTTACTAAAGCAATTGAATTAAACCCAGAGGATGCTTCAGCATATTTTGGTCGTGGTGAGGTAAAATTTAGACTTCAAGACTTTAATAGTGTTATCGAAGACTTTAGCAAAGCAATTGAATTGAATCCAGCGATTGCTTCAACATATTTTACTCGTGCTATTGCAGAAAGTGTATTAGGAGACCACAATGGTGCTATTACAGACTTTAAAAAATCAATAGAATTAAATCCAATAAATGAATTTATAAACTTCAATCTTGGTATTGCAAAAAGTCAATTAAAAGACTACAATGGTGCTATTGAAGACTATACCAAAGCAAGTGAGTTAAATTGTGAGGATGCTTTAGCAAGCATTAATCGTGGTGATGCAAAATTTAGACTTCAAGACTTTAATAGTGCTCTTAAAGAATTTACCAAAGCAATTGAATTATACCCAATGAATGCTTTAGCATACAGTAAACGTGGTAATGCAAAAATTGAACTTCAAGACTATAATGGTGCTATTGAAGACTTTAACAAAGCCATTGAATTAAATCCAGAAGATTCTTTAACTTACTGTATTCGTGGTAGTGCAAGAAGTGAATTAAGAGACTACATTGGTGCTTTAAAAGACATAAACATTGGTATTGAATTAAATCCTGAGAATGTTTTAGCATATGACATTCGTGGAGTTGCGAAAAGCGGACTTCATGACTACAATGGTGCTATTGAAGACTTTAATATTTCAATTAAACTTAATCCAAAAAATGCTGCAATATATTACATTCGAGGTGACACAAAATTTAGGCTTCAAGACTACAATGGTGCTATAGAAGACCTTAACAGAGCAATTGAATTGGATTCAAAGATTGCTTTAGCATACGGTACTCGTGGAATTGCAAAAAGTGAATTAAGTGACTTCAATGGTGCAATAGAAGACTTAAACATTGCAATTGAACTAAATGTTGAGGATGTTATAGTATATTATTATAATCGTGGCAAAGTAAAAACTGCATTATCAGATTATAATGGTGCTATTGAAGACTTTAACAAGGTCGTTGAACTAAATCCAAGTTATGCATATGGTGAATACAATTTAAAACATTGGATTTCAATCTTGAAAATAAGTGCGAATTTGTTATAAATTTCATACAGGCGAAGTAGCGTTTTTCAAAGGATTACACATTAAACGTGTATTCCGTATTGACCAAAATAAACGCCAGTCTATTTTGAACATTTTTACACGGGAGTATAATGGTGTATTTGTATATAAAAAAAACCAGTAGTTATTTGGGGGAGTATTTTCAATCAAAATAGCCTTCAATTGACTTAAATGTTTTGGACACTACCAAATTTCTTCAACCTCAACAAAATTGAAAGGATAGTCTAACTTTCTCGATAAATGCTCGCCAGCCTTCTTATCAATGCTGTTTGCAGAGAAATACCAGTTTATAATAACCTGATGATTTTCATTATTCAACAAAATCAGTTCTTGAAGTAATTTCNNGTTACTGGTGCTGGAGCAATTGAATATTTACTGACCCATTTCAATAGCGGTAAATAAAACGCAACAGGGTCAATTGGAACAAATGTCCCCCTTAGTGACAGATTACCATAAGAAAACTTGATTTCAGGTGTTCGATATGTTTGCTCTATCCAGAGTTTTTTTATAGGCTCTTTCAATATTATGGAGATAATGCTTAATTTTTTACGGCTCAAAGGCAGTTGAATTAAATATGCTACAGAAATTTACAAATACTGATAAACACTTCCTCTGCTTATCTTTAATTGCTTTGAAATTGATACGATGCTTTTACCTTGTGATTTAAGGGTTTTGATTTCATTGATCTTTTCTTCATCGATTGTTGGACGACCGCCAACACGACCCTGCTGACGAGATTTTTCAAGACCAGCCTTAACCCGTTCTGATATTCTAAGTCTCTCCTGCTTTGCCAGAGTGCTGAGCAATGCAATTATCACATCTTTGAAAATGCCTGAACTATCGATATATTGCTCTGAATAACTCTTATATGTGACCCCAAAATCATCCAGCATTTGTAGATAATGAATTGTCTTGCGAGTGCCTTCTCTTGTTAGTCGGTCAAGTGCAAAGAAAAGAACCATATCAAATTTTCGTTTCGCTGCATCCTTCATCATTAATTCAAATTGAGGTCTATTCTCTTTTGCTCCACTGACGATATCTACATACTCCTGATAAATTGAATATCCCATTTTCTGGCAGTACTCTCGCAGTATTATCAATTGGTTGGTGTTGTCTGATGAATCTTTCGAGACCCTTGAGTAGATTGCTATTTTCATGTTTTAAATTTTAGTGTATAAAAAACGGGTGATTTTTGAACATTGAAAATTGGTTTTTGAAACCCGCAGTAATTCAGTGTTTGCTGACGCAGATTTTGAAGAGGTTTTTTGAACAGTATTATTCATATCGGTTATAAATCATTATTGATGGTTATTTTTTTTTAGTTCGGGCAATATTTACTGTACCTCTCATGCAGTTCGCCTAATAAGCTGTTATCTTTAAAACAATCTGGAATTTTATAATAATAAGTTCTTTGTGGTTTCCCGTCTTCTATTTCAGTAATCAAGAAATAGGTATTATTGTACTCGTTCTCTAGGTTCAATCTGTGTTGACAAATTTTAATCCTGTTATTAAAGTAACCATGTTTTTTTGATTTCATAGTACAAATATACAACTAATATTGTACATAATAGTAATTGTATTTAAAAAATTACATAATCAATTATGTTTTTCATATCTTTGATCTAAAATAAAGCGTTATGGCAAAGAAAGTCAGTTCTGAAGCATCAGTTGACCAACAAATGAAAACGATTGGAGAAAGGGTCAGAGAATTACGTAGACAGAAGAATCAAAACTACGAGGCATGGTCTTACCTTAACGGCATAAATAAAGTTAGTCTGAACAGAATCGAGAGGGGTGAAAACGTTACCATGAAAATGCTTCTTGAAATCTTAAAGAAACTGGATGTATCAGTGCAGGACTTTTTTAAAGACATCCGATAATACTGATCTGAAAATTTAATATTTCTCCATAATTTTTGCAATTTAAAGAGTATCGGTTTCTCTCTGTCGGTACACGTTACACCTTTTTATACATTAAATCGTTTACATTTTGACTGTTTTACCGTTAAAAATGGCATACTGAGCCATTTCTTATACTCATCTGGGGAGTATTAAACTACCATTAGTGTGCCATTAAAGAAGAAGAAATCATAGTTAACGTACCTATTAATGCACCAATTTAGGTGCAAAAATCACTCTCGTCTGTATTTATTTTAAAACAAGAAAATGAACCATACCCGAAAAAATAAAATATCACAGCAGCACCAGAAACGCTTGGAAAATATTGCTCAGATGTTAAAAGAAATGCGTTTTTCGGAAGGACTAAATCAAGATGGTTTTGCAGATAATGGAGTAAGCCGTAGACAAATTCAACGTGGCGAATCTGGGTGCAATATTTCTTTACAAAAATTATTCACCATACTCGATTGCTATGAAGGATACACCCTCAGCGATTTTTTTGAAGGGATGCAGTAGTATTTTGGGGACATAAAATCTATAGTATAGTGAAAGGGGAAAACGGAAACGACATAACGACATATTTTATATAGCTATATAAATCGTGTTCAAACCCTCATCCTGTATGATATATATAAATATAGAAATATAGATAATCATTATCCTTGTACCATACGGGTTATCCAATTTATTTAGCAATTGATAATCTGTCGTTATGTCGTTGTCGTTTTTCATATCATTTATTTAGCGAATAATATTGTGTCGTTATGTCGTTGTCGTTTTTTAAACATCTCCAATATTTGCTTCTTTGCACCACCTTTGCACGGTTCTAATATTTACCCCAGTTAGATTAGCCGCAGTTTCTTTATCCTTTGGATTTTTTCTGCAATAGTCAAGACATGATTTTTTTTGTTCATCATTAACTTTAAATCTTCTATCGATTACCTGTACATCAATCATTAATCTTGGTAGATCAAATAGCATGGATAGATATTCTGGTGTATGTCCTTGGAGTTTCATTTGAACAATTTTATCATTTCGTGCTGAAATACTCAATTTTCTGTATTTCTGTTGTTCGATTCCAAACATCAAACGCACAAATGCTTCCCTGTAACTCTTCATTATTACATCTGAAATTTCTATTGCTCGAAGGTCAACAGGTAATTTATTATTAATAGTCCAGCCATCAGGTAATCTATCATTCAAAACATTTAAGTCGAAAGTGTAATATTTTTCATAATGATAAAGTGCCGAGAAGATCAACAATAGCCTCTTGTGCATGATCAACATCCTTTTAACGACTTCGGTATTAAATTTATAAACATATTTAATGTCCGATTCAAAGTTTTTGTATTGGTTAAACACATTATCTCTTATTTCTTTCGAAATATCCAGAAAAACAGGTTTTTCTAATTCCGTACAATTTTCCCACATTTGATAGAAATTAATTTTATTGGTATCAAGCATATCTGTCATGCTTTCATCCAACATATTATCATCGATGTTTTTTAGTTCATTTTCACTGTTGATTTCAAAAGCCAGAAATCTTGATAGCAAACCATTATCAATGTTAGAATTTGCGAAGAACTTGTAACACGTTTCAGGGGTACTCGCTAATATTAATGACAGGTAAGTTTCTTTTATTGTAAATGTAAAATCTTTCAGTGTTTTTTGATATCTCTCATGACCGTAGCAAGCCAGAATTAGATCAAGGAATGCTCCGTAAGTTGTATAATTTGCACCAATAAGTGTTTGTGCTTCTGTTGTGCTGATAATGCCTCTGCCATCATTTTCCTGCAATTTCTTTACAAAACCTGCTTTGGTTATATCAGCACCAAGAAATAATGTTTTTTGTACTGGTTTGCTTTCATTAAAAGGAAGTTCATCAGCCTTCGCCTGTAATTCTCTTTCTTTATATTCTCTGTAGTTTGTGGCAAAATCTTTCTCAATGCGATCTTCAATCGTGCCGCAGATTTTTTGCATTTCATTTACAACATTTTTCCCTGACGATTGCTTGGCAATAATCCAAGTGAATAAATTTGCTTCATATCTATACGTACCATAATGAATAAATTTTAAGTTTGGAAGTATAGCACTGACATTAGTAATGCCAGCAAGTAATGCCATAAATTTTGGGACATCTTGATACTTCATTAAGGGGATTCTTAACAGCACTGGAAGTTTGCCATACATTTCAACAGGTGGCAATACAATTTCATTTTTTATCTTTTCAGTAACGAGGTTAGCAATTTCTTCTTTGGCTCGTATAAGATATTTATTAATCCCAGATTTATCACCTTTAAAATCTCTTAGAAGAATACTATATTTATCATCACTTTCACTATAATTATATTTATCTGATACTGAACATATATTATGATAAATTTGACGACCATTTTCACCAAAAGTGCAGAGACTAAAACCATAAGACAACCAATCTTCGTAACTTTCAGTTAAATTTATTTTATTTTGTACAAGAAAAACCGACATGTAAAAACACTCTTTATAAAGGTCATCTGTTATTTCAGTTTGCTTATATTGTGCAGAACCTGAATTCACATCAATTTGCTTCAGTAATTCCTGCTGTTTCTCAAATTTTCCAGTATATGTCCAGATCAGACTATCGTCTCTTCGATAAAGTTTTTCAATAAAAGGGATATAACACATTCGTGAAATATCCTTACCTGACTTATCAGTTGATAAATTGTATTTCTGAAAATAATATTCTTCAAATTCCTGATATAAATATTGCCATTTAGAAGCATCACGCATATTGTGTCTGACAATTACCTTTAAACCATCACCACTCGGACTTATGAATAATATATGTGTATGTAAATCGTTTTCCAAATTCTCACGTACTTCTTCTAATTTATCAATGTGGTCGAAGTCCAAAACAATCAACCCTGACAACTCTGATATATCCTCTGCTTTGCCAGTACCAGTGAATGTGCCACTAAATGTAATTGCAGGAAAATGCAGTAACTTTTGGTAACTTTTCTGCTTTGGGGTTGCATTTGGATTGTCTTTAAGAAACTTCTTGTACTGAGTTGTGTTTTTCTTTAATACTTTCTCATCACTTGTTGCCCAAATGAGAATTTTATCCAATTCTGCGGGACGGTGTTCTTCACGATGGTTTACTCTTGCAAAAAATTCCACCTTTAGATTAGGTACTTCAGAAATAGTTGATGCTTCAGAAATAGTTGATGTTTCAGAAGATGTTTTACTGTTATTGTTATCATTTTGCAAAATGATTAAATCTTTTTCGGTACGACCGTCTGAGATTGTGAAATTTAATAATGTTGTGTTTGTTGCGGTGTTCCCGCTAAATGAATTCTTCATACCTGACCATTTTAATATACTTATTATTTTTATTTTTACATTTAATTTTCAAGCTCGTGCTTGACTGACCATTCTAAACATTAACCCCTTTATCTGGCGGGAAACGGTCAGGGCAACCCGCCAGAGGGGTAAGCAACCATTTTTAATTCTTGCTTTTATATAAATACTCTTATTTCATCTTTTCTTTCGTGTCCCATAGCTTTTATTTTCACTATTTTTCATTCAGGTGATTACATTTTAAAATACATCACTACCGTCCGTTAATCTTGTATCATGTATTACAAGGTGTGCTGGTATTTCAACGCACCATGCAATCGGAAACTTTGCTTGTAGTTCCGTTTGTGCTACCTGTATACGGTATATATGTTTTCTCTTAAGATAGAATACCCTACCAATTCCTCCTGCCCTTGTCCAAGTATATGTGACACCAGTATATCCTGCTTTTATTAATTCTGGTAATCTTTCATCCCAAGTTTTATTGGTGTTGATGATTTCGCCAATTTCAATTTGAATTTCACTAATTGTTTTCATTATTGTTAATCTTTGTTTTAAGCTGACATCCCATTTTAATTGCGATATCGAGATTTTCTTTATTATTATCACAACCTTTACCAATTCTCCCTAATTTACTGGCTGCAATAAGAAACGTGCCAGTACACACAAAAGGATCGACAACGAGATCACCTTCCTTCGAAGTTTGCCTAATGAGTCGTAGTGCTAATTCATCAGGTTTTTGCCATGTATGAAATCTATTGCCAAGCCGACCGTCTGGAGCATTCATCTCCATGACGCTGAACATGTCATTTGTAATTGAACCGTCCAATTCGGGAGAATCTTTACTGTATAAATGCCATATGTATTGATAATTAAGAATGTGGTGCATTTTGGGTGTAACACCTAAAGTATTTTTATATGACCAGATCAACAGAGGTGCGAGAATAAATTTTGATTGTTTCGATAGTACGGACAAAAATGCTTGCATTTCTTTTGGATATGCACCAGAGAATATCAGCATTCTGCCTGTTTTCTTGGTTTTCTTAATTGCAATAGGCAACCAACTTTTGGTGAATTTAGCAATATCAGGCACGTCAGTCATGTAAGGTGGGTCTGAGAGCAAAAGATCAGCGGAATCATCCTCAAAAGTTCGTAAAAAGTCTTTACAATCCATTAAAAAGACATCAGGCTTAATAAGAATATTAGCCGATGATTGTAAAATATATTCTGCTTTTTTATCTGTAAGAGTTTGACCTTTTACAATTTTTTTGATCTCATTACCAACAATTTTAGGTGTTACAACTTTACCAGATTTAATTATTGCTTCGATTACCTGTTTTCGTAATTCGGGTTCATTATTTATAACTCTGGCATTCGAAGACTCATCTTTTGTAATCCCTTCAGTTTGTAGAGTCGTCTTATTCGACTCCACAATTTCTCTATTGTTAAATCCTTTTTTTGCACCATTTGGGAAATGTTCATCCAACCACTTACCTTTTTTAGCTTCAATTTCAACACGAAACAACCCCCATTCATTTTGTTCATCAAACCCATATTTATTCCTTTTAGCCAATTCAGCAAGAACAGCCGCTTTGCTTTCAATTGACTTTATTTCTTCAAATGTTTCGGCTACTGCCAGTTCATAATCGAATTCTGAAAATCTTTCAATTTGGTTTTTACTTCCGTATGCTTCATCAGCTTCAAATTTTATTTCTTCTTCCATGATTAAATTTTAGTTAATAATTATTTTTTAATTCATTTTTTCTAATCTTTCTTCCTTAAAGACATTTGTTAATCTTTTAAAAAAACCTTCAATAGAAGGATTTTCATCCATATTCTGATAGACATTAGCATGTACTTGTGTTACTCTACCATCGGGAAGAGAAATAGTTATATATGCTCCACCTTTACCATCCTTAACTACTTTAATTTCATCATCTTTTTTTTCCATATGGGAAAATTTAAATTATTATTTTTAATATTATCCAATACCTTTTCAAATTCGTCATTGTCACAGGGATGTTTTTCTTTTTTTTACTGTGTCTTTCATATTAGTGAGGTCAGCCTCATCCTGCAATTCTTTTATTGTTTTCCGCCTGTCAGAGCGAATCCATGCATCCAATTCTTTTGCATCGAAATATATTCGCCCACCTTTTTTATAATAAGGGATTTGGCGCATGTGTGTTAAATTGTAAACACCACCTTTTGTTATTCCAAGTTTTCTGCTTACGTCCGAAACCGTCAGTATGTCTTTCTCGGTTGTCTGTACAGGTTCAGTCTTAGTATAGGTTGGATTATTAAGAAGCAAGTTTTTAATGACTTCCACATCCTGTAAAAGTCGGGAGACTGCTTTGGGCATGTTATCAAATGTTATTACATCTATTTCATTCATAATTGTCAATGTTTTACGATGTAAATATTCGAAAAATATGCAATGTGGGATTGACCGACACTTCGACCTGTCGGCTATGTGATGGCTTCTAATGGACTGGAAATAAAGTCAAGCCTGATAATTCTTTGTGTCAGTGCTAAAAGAAAAAATAGTATCTGTCGGTCAGGTAATCTTGTTGAAAAGGGATATTTTACATATATGCACTTATGGCATCGTCAATAACCTTATCCAAAAACTCTTTAACTTCGGGACTTGGGTCTTTGTCGTGCCGTATTTTCGCAGGATGGATAAATTTACCTTTGGTGTAAATATGAAAATATCTATCAGCGATGTAATAATTTGAAGGTTTGTTTTTCTCAACCAGAAATCGCCCTGTCAATTGCTTAATCAAATAGGTTAACGACCGTTGAGATTGAAGCCACTGTATGGGTTTTGGTTCTTTGGTCGTAAACACTTTTTTTAACGCCTCTTCAGTGCAATCAATATAACCCTCTGCTTTTAGGTTTTTATAGATGTCGTATAATATGTTGTGTCTTTGCTTGCTATATTCTGGCAAAACTGTAAAGAAGTATTCTGGTTCAGGCTTGGGAATGGCAGACTCTAATTCAGCCAAATACTCGTTCATATCTTCCTCCAGCTTATCCAAAAAGAAAATTTG
This sequence comes from Bacteroidales bacterium, assembly GCA_003157015.1. Lineage (GTDB taxonomy): Bacteria > Bacteroidota > Bacteroidia > Bacteroidales > VadinHA17 > LD21. The sequence continues at coordinate 4,786 of PMIJ01000200.1, read as the reverse complement.
GACTGCTGATGCTTTATAGAAGAACTGGTAAGCCTTTTTCTTCAGGTTGTGCTCCGCATCTGAAACAAGGGGTTCGTTAAAATATTGACCCCATTCATTACGTGTTTGAGACTGATAAAGACTGTGTTCAGCTTCTTCATATTGCGAAAGCAACCGCTTTATAACAGGAATAAAATTAGTTTTGATTGCATACGCATTGATACAGTCGTTCTTATAGGAATCTATATACGCATGAAATTTATCATATAAGTTTTCTTTAATATATTTCAGAAATCCTTTCTCGGTATCAGCCAATGTAAATCCCATATATGAAGATGCCTCAACGGGATTTGTTTTTATATGTGGCTTTTCATCCAACCGAATGATTAAGGCATTAAGCTGCTTTTCGATTGACTCATCATAAATTGGGGTTGTTTTATCCATTGTATTATTAGTTAGATTTCGGAAAGCCTTTTGGCAATTAATTCAAGGATGTCATCTTCAAAGGTATCTAAGTATATCTGTGTTGTCTGAATGGAAGAATGACCAAGTGCCTCTGAAATGACCTCGATGGGGATTAAACCACTCTTTAAAAATGTTGAAAAGCTATGTCGTGCCCAGTTGGTTGATATAGGTGGGTCGAATCCTAAGTCCTCTGAGATTTTCTTCATATGCTTATTGACATTGTGTGTAAATGATTGCACCATATCACGCTCTTTCTTTGCACTCCATCCATGCTTAAAGATGTTGAACATATAAGCATCAGGCGATTTATCCTGATTGCCGTAATCGTCAATACACGATTGAATTTCAGGTGTGATAAGAATTCTTACAGGCTTGCTACTTATGGTCGTGTCTTCTGTCTTGGTGCGTTCAATAATGATTTTATTGCCGACAATATTTTTATATTTCAGATGACATATATCTGTCATGTTAATGCCGTAAGCATGTAATGCAAACCACCAAAATCTGAATGCTTTTCGTTGAGCAGGAGTTTTTGGTTCGTATTGTTTTAGTTTTGCTAACTGTTCTTTGGTTAATGCTTTCTTTTTCGTGACCTCGGTTTTTATAACGAATTTCTTGTCACGTCTTTTCTGTGAGAACGGATAGTCTTCTTGCTTTGTCAGTTTTTCCGCTATTGCCATGTTGTATATGGCACGCATACAACGCAAGTTCAACCCGATGTAATTAATCTTCCTGTCAGACTTTTTCATGTGGTTTTCATAGTCTCTCAGGAAATCAACGGTTACCTGATTTAAAAACAATCGTTTCCTGAAACGTTGAAATGAATTCCGTGCATTAAGATATATCCCTGCATTGCCTACCTTCTCCTGTCGTTCCAGTTCCGCTATGAATTTGTCGAAAAGTGCATAAACATCATGGCTTACTAAGGTTGAACTGTCCTGCTTTTCGAAAGCAGCTTTGAATTTCTGGAACGTAAAAGGTTCTTCGATTTCCTTTAATGTGGCTTCAAATTTCTCTCCTTCGTAGTAATCCAGCTTGGTTTTAATATCCTTTAGTTTCGTGTCTCTGAGTTTTGGACTGCTGATTTTTTTCCATTCGTCTTCGGTTAATTTTATTGGTAAACCGAACAATCTGTTTTTCCCAAGGTAATACACATTAAGTTTAACGGGATATTTGTTATCTTTGAGTGCATTACGTTTGTCGAGGTAGATGTTTGCAGTTGGTATTGAAATAGCCATATTTGGATGATGATAAAGAATATTTGCAATGAAATTTGCAATATAAAATTATGAAATATAATGAAACAAACAAATATAACATTAAATTCACTGATTTGTAAAGCATTGATTAACAGATAATGTATTGAATAATATGAAATATAATGGATTGGGGTGAAATTACAAAAATAATCTTCCCAAGCTGAGGGTCGAGGGTTCGAATCCCTTTTCCCGCTCAAATAAAAGGCCGTTTTCACGGCCTTTTTATAATTTATACAGGCCGACTCAGGTTTATCTGAAGGAGGATTGTATAAATTACAAAAATAGCCACAAAGTGGCTTTTTATTTGACAGCAACTTCTTCGGGGAACGGCGAGCTGAGGGCGAGCCAATCCTTTTATCAACTCTGAATCAACTACTCAATTGAAATTAGTAATTTAGTACTTTTTAATAATACCTCTAACCAGGCCACCCAATACTTTGATAAATTGATCAACAATACCCATCACAATATAAGTATTACATGAAACGACTATTATTCTATTGCGTTTTTCTTTCTGTAGGATTGGTTGCAATCCCGCAATCAAAACAAAAGCAAACTTCAGCAGCGGATACCAGGAAACCATTGGAGCAAATTATAACCGATGCTTTAAGAAGCAAACCAGATTCGGTAACTGCAAAAGAGAAACTATCATTACATAAGAAATTGATTCTGGCAAAGGATACTCTTATTTTTAGTGATTATATGATGAGCATTGATCGGGTTAACGACAACTTAAACTCTATCAGTGATAGTTCAAGCCTGGGTTTTGAGGTCGTACGTATGGGGCGAAAAATTGATGGTATCACTGATGATATAAGTATAATCCGAAAAAACTTAAGAGGCAGAAGTTCCGCTTTCAATATTAAAAACCTTTACCTGTATCAAAGCTTTGCAACTGATTTAAATGATGTAAACGATAGGATTGAAGCACGTACTGCTAAAATGTTCCATAGGGTAAATAAGGCAAAGTCAAGTCTGAAAAAAGTATTGTCCGATTCTGTTTTCAGGGTCATATATGCCGATAGCAACCTTCGTAAAACCTTTGAAAAAAAGCTGGTTCGACTGGAACGAAAGTGGGATAGATCGGATAGTATAACAAAGGCAAATGTTGATACCCTGAATGCGCTGAAAGTTAAAATAGCAGACAATGCCGTGAACCTGTCGAATATGATGAACATGATGGATACAAGGCTTGACATGGCAGATAAACAACTTTTTGGACAGGAAGTAAATTGTCTCTGGCAAAAAACTCAACAGGTAACAATTGTCAATGCTACCTCTAAAGTGGTGCTCACAAAGGTTGGAAGCGAAAAAAATGCGATTGTTTATTATTTTAATCAAACATCGCGGCAGAGAGCGTTTGTCGTTATTTTAGGCATCATGCTTTTTGCATGGTTATTTGTAAAACGAAAGCTATTTAAAACCGCAAAGGAGCCAGCCGGCTCATTGGACTTTCTGCATTTAAGTTATCTCAATAAATATCCTGTTTTATCAATACTGGTTCTTCTGATGTCCATGATGCCATTTTTTGAAGCATATGCACCTACATCGTATATCGCAATTGAATATATATTATTGCTCATATTCTCGTCAGTGATTTTTTTCAAAAAAGAGAACCTGAACTTCCGGACTGGTTGGATAATATTGGTAATTCTGTTTATTGTAGATACGCTTACCTATTTATTTATGGAACCTGCATTCATAGCAAGACTCTGGCTTTTGGCTGTTCATTCATGTATTGTTGGATTCTCATTTCTTTTCTATAAATGGCTTGACAAGAATATGCCAGGTTATAAATGGATAAAAAGTGCTGCGGTAATAGCAATGATATTGGCAGCCCTCGGAATCCTCACAAATCTTTTTGGCAGATTCTCGCTTTCCGGCATATTTGGTATATCTGCAATATTTGCCCTTACACAGGCAGTTGTACTACCTGTTGCAATAGAAACTGCTATCGAAATTATTTTACTGCAACTACAAAGCAGCAGGCTGTCAAAGGGATTTGCAAACCCCTTTGACAGTAACATTGTGGTTAAAAGAATAAAAATCCCACTGGCAATAGTTGCTCTCTTATTATGGTTTATAATGCTTACATCCAATTTAAATATTTACCACAGTATTACAAACAGCCTCGTCGATTTGCTTACTAATCCTGTTTCGGTAGGCAGCATATCCTTTAAACTCATGAGTGTGTTGTATTTTTTCGTTATTATCTGGTTTGCTCATATCTTCCAGCAACTGATAAGCTTTTTGTTTGGAGAAACAGGAGCTGAAAATGAAGATATATCACCGGTTACAAAAAAACGACATTCACGCTTATTAATAACAAGGTTGTTTGTGCTTGTTGGCGGTTATATGTTGGCTATCGCAGCATCGGGGTTGCCCATAGATAAAATAACAATACTTCTTGGAGCCTTAGGCATAGGTATTGGTATGGGCCTTCAGAATGTTGTCAATAACTTCGTTTCCGGCATAATACTGATATTTGACGGTTCGTTGAAAATAGGAGATGAGATTGAAGTAAGCGGAAGTGCAGGTAAAGTGAAAGAAATAGGCTTACGGGCCAGTACATTAACTACTGCTGATGGTGCCGATGTAATTATACCGAATGGTAATATTCTGTCACAAAACATAGTCAACTGGACATTCACCAACGATCTGAAAAGGGTTATGATAGGGTTTGTTTTAACCGGAAAAGAGCTGGATGCAAATATGATAAATGAAGTTATTAACGATACTATTAAAAATATCCAGGGTGTTATTCTTCAAAAAAACCCCGTCATATTGTATACTAAAGTAACAATGGAAAACTGTACCCTGACCGTCCGCTTTTGGAGTACTATAAATAGCGCCGATCATGCGAAAAGTGAGGCATTGCTTCAACTTAACACTGCATTTGCGAATAAAAAGATACATTTTGAATAGTATAAATTGGCAGCCAGCTATTAGAAAGGAGAAAGTAGTGCGGGGTGCGGAGCGAGAACTAACCTGATATGTACTTTTATTCCCACTATGAGGGATTTAGTCACAGAGTTTATTCCGCAAGGCGAGTTTCATCAACTTTTTCTTCCGTAAATAATTAA